>NZ_QNRX01000009.1 GCF_003317055.1 Alkalibaculum bacchi | reverse complement strand
ACTTAGAACTTAGAACTTAGAACTTAGAACTTAGAACTTAGAACTTAGAACTTAGAACTTAGAACTTAGAACTTAGAACTTAGAACTTAGAACTTAGAACCTAGAACTTTGTATACATATTTATTTGCTCTGTTTTTTTTCTACATTTTTGATATAATAGTAAATTAATTAATATGAGGAATGAGATGATGGTGAGTGAGAAAGTTTAACAAGTCAAAAAAACTGGATAATGTGTGTTATGATATTCGAGGTCCTGTTATGGATCAAGCCAATTTAATGGAACGAAACGGCGAGAATATTATTAAATTAAACATCGGCAATCCTGCTCCATTCGATATATTTGCTCCCGATGAAATCGTGCATGATGTTGCAATGAATTTAAGAAGTGCAGAAGGTTACTGTGATTCTAAGGGAATCTTTCCTGCTAGAAAAGCAATTATGCAGAATTATCAGACTAAAGGGGTAATGGATGTAACAATAGACAGTATTTACATTGGAAATGGAGTCAGTGAGCTTATTACCTTGTCTATGCAGGCTCTCTTAGATAATGGAGATGAAATACTTGTACCTGCACCAGACTATCCATTATGGACTGGGTCTATAAATCTAGCTGGGGGTAAACCTGTTCACTATATATGTGATGAGGAATCTGATTGGTATCCAGATTTAGAAGATATTAAATCAAAGATTAATGAAAACACAAAAGGTATTGTAATTATTAACCCTAATAATCCTACAGGTGCGGTTTACTCAAGGGAAATATTAGAAGAAATTGCAAAATTGGCTCATGAACACGATTTGATTGTCTTTGCAGATGAAATATATGATCAAATACTTTACGATGATGTAGTTCACATTCCGATGGCTAGTTTAGTCCACGATGTATTATGCATCTCATTTAATGGACTATCCAAATCTCATAGAATCGCAGGCTACCGTGTTGGATGGATGGTTTTAACGGGAAATAAAGAAGATGCAAAAGATTACATAGAAGGTATTGATATGCTGTCCTCTATGCGACTTTGTTCTAATGTTCCTGCACAATACGCAATACAGACGGCTTTAGGTGGTTACCAAAGTTTAATAGAACTTATTAAACCTGGTGGAAGATTATATGAACAAAGGGAATACGTGCATAACAGAATTAATAGTATTGACGGTCTAAGCTGTGTAAAACCGAAAGGAGCCTTTTACATTTTTGCTAAAATCGATGCGGAAAAGTTTCATATTCACGATGACATGCAGTTTGCATTAGACCTATTAAAAAGTAAGAAGATTTTAATTGTTCAAGGAACAGGTTTTAATTGGAAAGCACCGGATCATTTTAGAATTGTCACTTTACCTACTGTAAATGACTGCAAGATCGCTCTAGATCGATTAGAAGATTTTTTAAAGACATATTATCAAGAATAGTTAACAATTTCACTTTATGGTTAAATTTGACTTTATGGTTAAATTTAGGTTAAGATATTATAAAATCCATATTAAAATAAAAAAACTCAAGGAATAGTAAGAATCTTAGGGTTTTTTTGTTTTGATAAAATATTTGACCTTTAAAAATAGAGGAGTATAATAAGTGGTAGATTTGAGAGGAAGTGATATTTTTGGATGAATTAGAGTTTGTCTTGAGAAAAATCATAGAGATTGACAACAGGGCAATAGACCTACAAAATCGCACAGAACAAACGATAAGTGAAAAAGAAGCTCTTTTGAATGACGAAATAAAAAATCTAGACGAACAGTTAAACAGCAACTCAAACACTAAATTAGAAAGAGAAGTGCAAAAGAACATTGCACAAGCTCATGACATGGCAAAAGCCATAAGTACGGAATCCCAACAACAGAAGCAAAACATTCAAAGCAAGTACGCAGCAATCAAAGATGTGCTTAAAAAGCAGATATTTAATGAAATTATAGAAATTAATTAAAGGTGTGCATGAGATGAGTAGCATGAATTTTAGCACAGTAAATACGAAAATTAGCGCAATAAAAGCGAAACTATTATCACGAGAAGATTTCATCAATATTATGAATCTTCATAGCGTTCAAGAGATATTTGATTACTTAAACGACAATACATCTTTTCGAGAAGTGCTTTGGGATTTACAAGGCAGAAAAATTCATAGAAACGACTTTGAAAAAAGGCTATACAAGTACAAAATCACAGTTGTTGAAAAATTATTTCTCTATTTAAATCAGGACTATAGAGATTTAATTCAAACTTATATGCTTCGCTATGAGATTGAAAATTTGAAATTGGTATTCGAATTTGTTCGAGGTAGGAAGAAAAAAGAGGCAATAGAAGAACATTTTTTCACTTTTGGAAAACATTCAAATATTAATTTTATAAAATTACTACAAAAAGATTCGGTATTAGACGTATTAGAAGAAATAAAAGATACAAAATACTATCGGCTTATATTACCATATGCTCAAAGTGAAGATGAAAAATTTAATTTTTATGTGGAGATGATGCTCGATAAGTACTATTATCATCAATTAATCCAAAAATCTCAGAAATTGTTAGGAGATAAAGATAAAAAATCTACAGAAATATTAAGGCGCAGAGTAGATCTTTATAATTTAGAGTGGATTTATCGAGGATTAAAGTACTTTGATATGTCTAAAGAAGAAATACTAAATTTTGTTCTTGATTACGGATATTTATATAACTATAACAAATTGAAGGATGTAGTCTACAAATTTGATGTGAATGATTTAGCAGGTCAGTTTAGGAATACGCCTTATGAGTTTTTGTTTGACTGTAAAAATAATCTTGATTTATTTATGGAAAGAAGGATTGATCATTACTTATATGGAAAATCTTTGAGTTTATTGAATAGCTCCAT
This sequence comes from Alkalibaculum bacchi, assembly GCF_003317055.1. NCBI lineage: Bacteria > Bacillati > Bacillota > Clostridia > Eubacteriales > Eubacteriaceae > Alkalibaculum > Alkalibaculum bacchi. Next base: position 129,885 of record NZ_QNRX01000009.1, on the reverse strand, counting down.
TTTGAACTTTGGGAAAGTAACTGCATTCATTGAATTAGTAGATTTCCAAATAAAAGACATTATTTCCGTCATTGAAAGCAAAAGGTATAAGATGCCCGTTGAGGAAATATCAAAATATTTAATTAGAACAATAGAGGTGGTGGAATAAGTGGCTGTTGAAAAACTGATTATGATGAACGTAATCGGCAAAAATGAGTATGTCAATGATGTGATAAAAGATTTATTATTTTTTGAAAATGTGCAAATTGTAGATGCTTATAATGAAATTGAAAATTTTCGATTTAGTATTGATGTAACTGAACACAATATAGTAGAGCTATTGGGTTTTTCAGAAGCAGAATCAGGTTTGAAAAATGCCAAAACCGAAAGATTTGAAGCGAAGATTAAATTATTAAACCAAATATTTGGAGATGAATATGTAGTAGATCCACAAATTCTCAAAAAGGACATTGACTTACCAAGTGTTATAAAATCCGTTAATGACATCTACAATCAGGTTCATGAAAAATATGCAATATTAAAAATTTTACAGAATGATATTGAGAAAATTAATAAGAGCATAAAGGCTTATGAATTTTTATCATCTGCAAATGTAGAGATGGAAAAATTAAATAATTTAAAAAACTTTAACTACATAGTAGGTACATTGACAAAAGAAAATGTTCAAAGATTAAAGAACAATTATGGCAATATTACTGCAATTGTAGTTCATGTGGGAAGCATAGAAGATAATGAAGTGTATTTAGTCATTTCTCCATGGGATCTAGAACGTGAGACGAAAAGAATATTAAAATCTTTAAACTTTAATAAACTAGAAGGATTTAAAGATGTCTATAAAGATACTCCATTAAATATTGTGAAATGGCTAAAAAGTAAGAAGGAAAAATTTGCTGCTAAGATGGATGCACTTGAAAGTGAAGTGAATACACTAAAAGCAAAATATAAAGACCAAAGTAATTATGCTTATAATGTTTTGCACCTGTACGACACAATCAATACTGTAAAAAACAATATGGCTTTTAGCACGAAGCACTTCTTCTTTTCTGGATGGATTCCAAAAAGGTTGAAAAAACAAATTACAGAAGCCCTTTCAAAATACGAAGGAATTGTCATTATGTTTAATGATGATCATAAAGATCCGAGTATAAAACCGCCTACAAAACTACGAAATAACTGGTTATTTAAACCATTTGAATCCCTTATAAAAATGTATGGAGTTCCAAATTATAATGAAGTAGACCCTACGCCATTTCTGAGCATAACCTATCTATTTTTATATGGATTTATGTTTGGAGACCTAGGTCAGGGTTTTGTGTTTTTTATAGTAGGTTTTCTTTTAAAGTGGAAGGGTATAAGCTTAGGTGCAATTTTATCAAGGCTTGGAATAAGCTCCATGTTTTTCGGTTTAATGTATGGGAGTGTCTTTGGATTTGAGACCATTATTCCAGCTTTGTGGTTAAAGCCTTTTGATAATATCACTACTCTTTTGCTCATCGCTATTGGCATAGGTATAGTCATGATTGCTATAGGTTATATTTACGGGATTATCAATCAGTATAAGATGAAAGACTATTATAACTCTTTGTTGGGCAAAAATGGATTGACAGGCTTTGTATTGTATTTTTGCATTATCTTAGTTGTTCTTGCTTTATTTACAGGAAACAGGCTACTTTCTGTAGGTGTGCTAGGTACAATGATTATTATTGCCATTGTAATACTGTTTATGAAAGAGCCAATTATCGACAAACTCTCTCATAAGAGAAAAGAGCAAAGGCATAAATTAGATACAAATTTCTTTGTAGAAAGCTTTTTTGATGTTTTTGAAGTATTACTGAGTATTTTTAGCAATACCCTCTCCTTTATACGAGTAGGAGCATTTGCTTTAAATCATGTAGGATTATTTTTAGCTTTTGAATCCCTCGCACATATGGTCAATAGTGGAGTGGGTAGTACTTTAATCTATATATTAGGTAATATTTTCATTATCGTTTTAGAAGGTGTTATTGTCGCCATACAAGTACTTAGATTAGAATATTATGAATTATTCAGTAAATATTTTGTTGGTGGTGGAGAAGAATTCAAGGTTACGAAATTGTAAAAAATAGGAGGAATTTAAAATGATGAATTTTATTATGTACAGTGTTATTTTTATTGTTTTCTCAACGATTGCAGCTGGGGTTTATTTTTTAAAGAAGGGCTACAATGAAAATACAAAGATTAAAGCTTTGTTAAAATTTAACCTTTCAGCTTTTATCCCTGCGATGTTTATGGCTGTTATTCTTTTAGTGCCAGATATGGTAAGAGCAGCTGAAGTTGGTAATAGTAGTGCTGGTATGGGGTATCTTGGAGCAGCCTTATCTACAGGATTAGCATGTCTTGGTTGCGGCGTAGCCGTTGGTAATGTAGGTTCTGCAGCATTAGGCGCAGTATCAGAAGATGAAAAGATGCTAGGTAAAACATTGATTTATGTAGGCCTTGCAGAAGGTATTGCAATTTACGGTTTGGTTATTTCTATTATGATTTTAGGAGCACTGTAGGTGATTGACCATGAAGTCATTTTTGCTCAGTGATAATCGGGACACCTATATAGGCCTAAAATTAGTTGGCATAGATGGTGTGTATCTTCAAAAAGGTGACGATATATTAAAAGCGTATAAAACTGCCATTTCTGAAGAATATGGCATTATATTTCTTACAGAAAAAATCTACCATGAAATAAAAGAAGAAGTTATTAAAACAAAAACCACTAGGAAGATGCCTTTAATTACAGTCATTCCGGATCGCCACGGTTATGCTAATGATAAAGAAAAAATTACAAGCTATATCAAAGAGTCTATAGGGCTCTAATAGGGGGTAGATTAAGTGATCACTGTAGAAGACAAAATACGAGCTTTTTCGAAATACGTTTATGACAAGCAAGTGAAAAATTCTAATAATATGATTAAAGATATAGAAGAAAAAAATATGCTTGCTTTAGAAGCCAAACAAAGAGAACTTGAAGATAAGTACAATTCTGTGATTGAAAAGACTCTTATAAAAACAGAAATAGAGTCTCAAAAAATCATTTCATCAGCTAAAATCGAAGCTAAGAACAGTATTTTGAATTTAAAAGGGAATTTACTTTCTCAGCTCAATGGTGAAATCCTTCAATCTTTTAATGACTATGTAAATGATCATGAATATATTTCATACATAGATAAATTATTAGAAGATTCTGAAGATTTTTTACTCCAATCTAGAGTAAAAATATTTCTTGTGGAAAGAGATGTAAAGAAATTTGAAAGCAAAATCAAAGTCAAGTATCCAAATGCTGAAATTCTCACTATAGGCGATGAAAACATTGGTGGTTTTATCATTGAGTCTATTTCAACCAATGAGAGAGTCGATCAAACAATACTGAGAAAAGTGAATGAATGGAAAAATGAAATCGGCATTAGACTTTACGAAGCACTTGAAGAGTAGGTGAAATGGATGAGTAATAATGGAATCATTAATATGATCAATGGACCGGTCATTAGAGGGAAAAATATGTCCCGGTTCAAAATGCGTGAAATGGTCATGGTGGGAAGTAAAAAACTAATTGGTGAAGTCATTATCCTAGATGGTGATTTAGGGACGATCCAAGTCTATGAAGAAACAGAAGGGCTTAAAATAGGAGAAGAAATTATTTCTACAGGAAAGCCTCTTTCGGTTAAATTAGGTCCTGGAATGCTGGGGAATATGTTTGACGGTATTCAAAGACCTCTTCAGGAGATTGATAGAATCAATAAAGATTTTATTCCAGAGGGCATAGGCCTAATTTCTATTGATGAGAATAAATTATGGGATGTTAAATTATTTGTTAAAGTAGGAGATATACTTTCACCTGGGCAAGTTTTTGGAGAAGTCCAAGAGACTTCCTTAATAAGTCATAAGTTATTAGTGCCTCCAGGAAAAAAAGGTACTGTAAAGTCCATTGTTCAAGATGGAAAGTACAATATTGAAGAAGTATTGGCCCGGTTAGAGGATGAACAAGAAGAGATAGAATTAAAAATGTACCATGAGTGGCCAGTTCGAATGCCAAGGCCAGTAAAAGAACGAAAAGAAATTGAAAAAGTACTCATTACTGGGCAAAGGGTATTAGATATGTTTTTCCCGATAGCAAAAGGTGGCACATGTGCTATTCCAGGTGGTTTCGGTACAGGAAAGACAATGACCCAACATCAACTTGCAAAATGGTCTGATGCAGATATCATCGTCTACATTGGCTGTGGAGAACGTGGGAATGAGATGACAGAGGTACTTGAGGATTTCCCAAAACTAATTGATCCTAAAACAAATAAATCTCTTATGGAGAGAACCGTACTAATAGCCAATACATCAAATATGCCAGTAGCCGCTAGAGAGGCCAGCATTTATACTGGAATCACTATGGCAGAATATTTTAGAGATATGGGCTATGATGTGGCCATAATGGCTGACTCCACTTCTAGATGGGCTGAAGCACTAAGAGAAATATCTGGTAGATTAGAAGAAATGCCTGCTGAAGAAGGATATCCAGCTTATTTACCATCTCGAATTGCTGAATTTTATGAAAGAGCTGGATATGTAGAATCATTTAGTGGCAAAGAAGGTTCTGTTACGATTATCGGTGCCGTATCTCCAGCTGGAGGGGATTTCTCCGAGCCCGTTACAGAAAATACAAAACGATTTGTAAATGTATTTTTGGCTTTAGATAAAGAACTAGCTTATTCAAGGCATTATCCTGCAATAAACTGGTTAGAGAGTTATAGCGGTTATATTAAAATGTTAAAGCCTTGGTATGAAAGCGAATTAGCAGAGGGCAGCATCCAACTTCGCAATAAGATGTTAGAATTATTGTATAATGAGAATAAACTGCAAGAAATCGTAATGCTTGTAGGCGAAGATGTATTGCCAGATGATCAAAGGCTTATTTTAGAAATCGCAAAACTAATCAAGATAGGGTTCTTACAACAAAATGCTTTTAATGAAAATGATACTTATGTACCGTTAAACAAACAGTATCGCATGCTAGAGATAATTGATTATTTATATGAAAAAGCAAAAGCAACAGTAAGCTTAAACATTCCAATCTCACAAATAAAAAATCAAAGCATATTTGATGAGATTATTAAAATGAAGTACACTGTTCCCAATGACGACTTATCAAAAATCGATGAAATTCAAGATTTAATCGACAAATACTTCGGCGATTTGATGAAACAGTATCTTGAATAATTAGAGGTGATATGATGAAAAAAGAGTATTTAAGGATCGATAAGGTAATCGGGCCACTTATTGAAATGTCAAATGTTACAGATGTTTCTTATGGAGAAGTCGTCGACATTATGGCTGGAGACGGAGCGGTAAAAAAAGGCAAGGTTATTCGAATCGAAGAAGATAAAGTAGTTATTCAAGTATTTGAAAATACTTCTGGTTTATCCACGAGCAATGCCTCAGTGAGTTTTCTAAAGGAAGCTTTTGAATTGCCCCTTTCTAGAGATATTCTTGGGAGAACTTTTGACGGTTTAGGTCGTCCTATGGATCTTGGTGGTGAGATTTACAGCCGAAAGAAATACAATATCAATGGAAGACCCATTAATCCTGTAGCAAGAAAATATCCTAGGAACTTCATTCAAACGGGAATTTCGAGTATAGATGCGTTGATGACTTTAATTCGTGGTCAAAAATTGCCAATATTTTCTGGTAATGGTATGCCTCATAATGAATTAGCGATTCAGATTGTAAGGCAGGCCAAACTTGGAGAGGAATCTAATGAAGACTTTGCTATCATCTTTGCAGCCATTGGTGTAAAACACGATGATGCAGATTTCTTTAAAAGAAGTCTTGTGGAGGCCAATGCAATGGACAGAGTCGCTATGTTTATTAATTATGCCAATGATCCTATTGCTGAGAGAATTAACACGCCACGCTGTGCCTTATCTGCAGCAGAGTACTTAGCTTTTGAAGAAGGGATGCAAATACTAGTAGTAATGAGCGATATTACAAGCTATTGTGAAGCCTTGCGAGAAGTCTCCTCTGCAAAAGAAGAAGTGCCAAGTAGAAAAGGATATCCAGGATATTTATATTCGGATCTAGCGTCTTTGTATGAAAGAGCCGGAATGATTAAAGACAAACCAGGGTCTATTACCTTTTTACCAATCTTAACGATGCCTAATGATGATATTACTCATCCAATTCCTGATTTAACTGGATACATAACAGAAGGTCAAATCGTAATGGGTAGAGAGCTATTTCAAAATAATGTGTACCCACCTATTAATGTTCTGCCATCTTTGTCTAGACTTATGAAGGACGGTATTGGAAAAGGGTACACTAGGGAAGACCATCCTGATTTAGCCAATCAATTGTTTTCTTCTTATTCTAGAGTTCAAGATGTTAGAGCTTTAGCTCAGATTATCGGAGAAGATGATTTAGGAGAAGTAGATCGAAAGTATATGGAATTTGGTAGGGCATTTGAGAGCCGATTTGTCACCCAAGGTTTCACTCAAAACAGAGATATTAATGCTACATTAGACTTAGGTTGGGAAATTTTAAGAATTCTGCCTAAAGAGGAACTAAATCGATTAGATCCAGATTTAATCGAGAAATATTATGTAAAAAAAGATTGATGGTGATTACATGGCAAACAAGATAACACCAACAAAAGCAAATTTAATGAAAGCCGAAAGTGCCTTACGTTTTTCCAAAAAGGGTTTTGATTTACTGGACAAAAAGAGAACAGTACTAATCCAGGAGATGATGACTCTCGTAGAATCGGCAAAAACCATAGAAAAGAAGATTGAAAAAAATTTTGCAGAAGCTTACAAGGCCCTAAAACAAGCTAGCATTACTATGGGCGTCTTTAATCTAGAAGAGGTAATGGTTGCAGTAGAAAAGGAAGATGATTATCAAATTCGCTTTAAAAGCGTTATGGGCGTAGAGATCCCTGAGATTATCTACGTCACAAAAGATAAAATCAAACCTCAGTACGGATTTTATAATAGCAATCCCTCTTTAGATTTAGCTATAATCAAGTTAAAGGAAGTAAAATACTTATCTTATCAACTTGCTCAATTAGAGACTTCTGCTTATAAATTATCCCTAGAGATTAGGAAAACCCAAAAAAGAGCCAATGCACTAGATAAAATACAAATCCCTAAACTAAATGCAAATATAAAGTTTATAGAAGAGACTCTAGAAGAAAAGGAAAGAGAAGATTTCTTTAGACTAAAAATAGTAAAGAAAAAGCAAGACTAGGAGCGCTAAATGCGCTTCTTTTTGCTTTAAGCAAGCTGATATGCGATAAATAGAGGGGTTTTAATTTCTTATCTCGCTTTGGCGAGGAAAGGTTTTCCCGTCCAACCGTTCAATGAACCAACTATTATTTAAGTAGAAAATACTTTTTTATTCGATATAACATACTATAAAACTCTTTTCCAGTAAAGATAGTTATGATATTATATTTCTTGTTCATAGTGAAAGGCAAAGCAGTTAAAGAATACAATATCTGATAACTTTGTGATTTTCTAATAAGGGGGATTACTGTGACTACACGGTTTATATCAAATTATCATACTCATAACAATTTTTGTGATGGCAAGAATACCATCGAAGAAATGGTACAAGCAGCTATTGAAAAAGGAATTCTACATCTAGGCATATCTTCTCATGCACATATACCAAACCAAGAGATATGGACTATGGAAGAAGATCAAATAGAAACTTATTTAGATGAGGTTCATAGAATCAAAGAAAAATACACTGGAAAAATCCATATATATACAGGCTTAGAAATCGATTTTTTTGATGGTATTGGTTGGTATCCACCAATATTACCATTTATTGAGGAATTAGATTACGATATTGGATCTGTTCATTGCCTATATGTTGGAGAAATAGGAGAGTCTTGCTACGTTGATGATACACGGGAGGCTTTTGAAGAAGGTGTAGAAAATCTTTTTAATGGAAATATTCAAGAAGCAGTAAGACATTATTATAATAGCCTTAAAAATATGATTATCCAATATAACCCAACCATAATAGGTCATATGGATATCATTAAAAAGAACAATAATGAAAATTATTTTTTTAATGAAAAAGAACAATGGTATAAAGACATTATTAAAGATGTCTTATCTGTAATCAAAGACAGCACGAGTATTGTAGAAGTCAATACTGGAGGAATCGCTAGATACGGTAAAGATTTGCTTTACCCATCAATTGATATTCTTGAACAAATGTATAGAAATGGACTAGACATAACCATCAACGGAGATTCTCATAAAATAGAAGATATTGATTTTTATTACGAAGAAGTATACCAGTTGATAAAAGATATTGGTTATGATAGAGTCATGATTTTTACGGATAAAGGTTGGGAACCGTTTAAGTTGTAAGATGTAAGTTCTAAGTTGTAAGTAGAAACTTAAGTCACCTGTGGTGACAAATGCTTTTACATAGAACTTAGAACATAGAACTTACAACCAGATACTAAAAAAGAACTGCTAAGCAGTTCTTTTTTAGTATCTATAATACTGGCTTCTTTGAGACCTTCTCCTACGAGGTACACTTCCATATGTGATGCCGTATTTTTTGCGGATTCTTCTCTTTCTTATTCGAGTATTTCTAATATGAACGTAAATTCGAGCTAATATATACAATAATAGAAGAGCAGGTATAAGGTAGATAATGGAGCCTTTTAACTTTTGTATCCGAACGGCTGAACTACTTAAAACTTCATTACCAGCCACTAATTGAGCTTCTCCAACTTTTTCATTTCCCACAGAATATTCGATCTTGCCAATGACCTCACCTTTAGAAATAGTTGAAGGCAAATTCTGAGATAGTTTAATGGTCTCATTGATTTCATCGCTATTATCCTTAGTCTTTACATATTTTACAGTACTTCTTGATACAATTTGAAGTGGATTACTCCCTTTTTCTATTTCCTGTTCTTTTACAAAATCATCTTTTCTGATGAGAGTAGAGGTTTCAAAAGAGGCGAATCCATAATCAAATAATGCGGATGTGTCATAATAAGTAGATGCACTTTGCCCATCTAATACTACTGTAATTAAGCTCATATCATTGTTTTCAGCAGCACTGACTAATGTGTTTTTAGCTTCTGTAGTAAAACCCGTTTTTGATGCGATTACTTTGTCATTATAGAATTCATCGTCTTCATTTTTATACAATCTATTTTTTGTCCATAAATAACGTGTTTGTTGTTTATTTGTTTCAGGAATAATGTAATTTGAAGTGGTCATTAATTTGCGAAGTACAGGTTCCTTAATAGCCTCTTTCATTATAAGGGCCATATCGTAAGCTGTTGTATAGTGGTCTTCACTATGTAGGCCATGGGGATTGGTAAAATGGGAATCTGTAGCACCTAATTCTTTTGCCTTGTTATTCATCAGCTTTGCAAAATTTTCTACAGACCCAGCCGTGTGTTCAGCAATAGCTACAGCGGCGTCATTTGCGGATTCAACCATTAGGGCATACATGAGTTGTTCTAAAGTCACTACTTCTCCTGGAAGAAGGTAAATGGCACTACTATTACTTACAATTTGGTAGGGGACATCTTTGCCTATAATAACTTTTTCATTTAAATTTTCGTTTTCCTCTAAAGCTATAATAGCAGTAAGAACTTTTGTTATACTTGCAGGATATAGTCGTTCCTTTGCGTTTTTATCATATAAAACTTGTCCAGTCTCAGCGTCCATTAAGATGGCTGATGGAGACAAGGTATTTGGTTCTGTATTAGCATATGTAATGGGTTGTATGGTAACGATGAACATCAGTAGAAGAGCTAGTATTTTCTTTTCCATAAAAACCTCCTTTATAATCTGTCAGATATGTGATTATGTAGTTTGACTTATATCATTATACCAAAAACAAAAAAAAATTAAAGGTAAATATCTTAAAGTCGTGAATTTTGTGATATATTGAAGATATATTACTAAAATATGGAATTTTAGGTGGTCTTATTATAAAATGGATAGAGTTAAGTTAAAGGAATGGATTAGAAATAATAAATTGACGATTATTGTAGTTATCCTTTTTGTTGTGTCATTACTCATTTATTATTCTTCTATATTTAAAAATTCATCAATTGAAAATAGTAAAATGGATGTGCTTGAAAAAGAAGTAGAAAAATCAGAAGAACCTACTGAAGAAACAGCAAAGACGATAATCGTCCATATTTCCGGAGAAGTAATAAAACCTGGTATTATTGAATTAGACTATGGACAAAGGCTGTATGAGGCGATTGAAATGGCAGGAGGACCTACTGAAAAAGCTGACGTAGAACAAGTCAATTTAGCGATGATTTTAGAAGATCAACAAAAGGTTGTAATCCCTTCAACTGATAATGGAGCGCAAGGTAATCCTACTATAGAATACTCAGCAGGAGGGGGAGCGGCGGTAAAAATTAATATCAATACAGCAGACAAAACACAATTAATGGAATTGCCTAGAATAGGAGATGCTACAGCAGAGGCTATTATTCAATATAGAGAAGAAAACCAAGGATTTAAAAAAATAGAAGACATTAAGAATGTCCCGAGAATAGGGGATGTTACTTTTGAGGGATTTAAGGACAAGATTACATGTTACTAGTTCTATCTTAATTGTATGTAAAAACATTTCATATAACAATAGTCGAACGATAGTTAGTTGCTAAGACTAACTTTTTAACTAAGAAAAAACCTCAATGATAATGAACAATGAAAAAATGAACATTGAACAATACAAATATGCGACCTTATGATATGATTTTTCAAATATTGTTACTTATTCATTGTTACTTATTCAGTGTTCATTACGACGATAGTCGCATATTTGCTGACCACCTGACCACATTAAAAAGGAGTGTACACAATGAAACTAACCATATTAGGAAATAATGGGCCTTATCCCAGTGCTGGTGGAGCTTGTTCTGGGTATTTAATTGAACATGAAGATACAAAGATTTTACTAGACTGCGGAAATGGAGTAATGAGTAATCTTTTAAAAGTATGTGATGTAGAGGCGTTAGACGCGGTAATATTGTCTCACTTGCATCCAGACCATATTTCTGATTTGTTTGTACTTCGATATACACTTTCAGAGAAAGGTAGAAAGATACCTGTTTATGCACCAAACAATCCAAAAGAAGAATATGAAAGACTTCATTACAAGAATGCATATGATATCCATCCAATTGAGGAACATTTACAATTCAATATTGGGCCTTTATCTATAAGTTTTTGTGAGCTTCAACATGTACTACAAAATTTCGGTATATGTATTGAAGTGGAAGGAAAGAAATTTGTTTATACTGGAGATATGCAGTACGATGAGAAAATCGTTGACTTCGCAAAAGATGCCCATGTGCTGCTGATAGAGTCTGGAGTATTAGAAAGGGATTTACAAAATAATCCGCCTCATTTGTCGGCAAGGCAAGCGTGCAAATTTGGAAACGAAAGCAATGTGAAAAAATTGCTCTTAACTCACTTTCATCCAAAATACAGAATAGATGAATTCATTATTGAAACCATTAATCAATACGACGGACTTCTAGTCATGACCCAACTTATGCAAACTTATAAGATTTAATAAGTTCTAAGATGTAAGTTCTATGTTCTATGTGAAAACATTTTGTCACCTACGGTGACCTTTGTACTATATTAGGAAAGTTCTACTTTTGAATTCAACTATTATACAAACTATCTTTATGTGTAGTTGAATGTTTGACCTGTGAGACTTGACCCTGGCACTGATAGCTGATGGCTAAAGTGCCAAAGGCACTTTCTTGTTACAACTTACAACGTAGAACGTAGAACGTAGAACAAAAAAGGGTGTTTTCGGTGAAGCGTTTGCCTTTATTCTTCCTAGTAGCCTCTATTTTGGCAATTATTGTGTTTAATATGGGTATGAGTTTTTTGATTTCTTGTACCTTTATTTTGCTTGTTTTTTTGCTCATAAGAAACAAAGTTTACCGAGTAGTTTTCTTTTTATCTTCTTTGTTTTTTCTTCTGGTCTTTTTCCGCATAAGTATCATATCAAATAAGACTACAACCTTAAATATGAATGAAACTCCACAAACGTATTTGGGAAGGATTATCTCCTTTCCTATATATGATGAGGATAAAGTTCAATTTATACTTCAATTATCAGGAGAATATGATGAAGTAGTTCAGGTGTTTAATTATGAAAATACTCACAATTTTTCTTATGGAGATCTTATTGAATGTAAGGCTGAAATAAAAGAGCCATCGTCAAAGAGAAATCCAGGAGGCTTTGATTATAATCAGTATTTACGAGGAAAAAATATTTACGTTCTTATGTACACATTAAACCATACCATATCCTTTACAGGTCGTAGCCTCACTCCCTTTGAAAATATGGCTACTAGGTTTCGTCAAGATATGTTTAAGCATATTGAAAATAACTTTTCCCTAGTACAAGGAGACTTTATTAGTGGGCTTCTCTTAGGGAAAAGATCTATCGACGATGAAATTGAAGAAGAGTTTAATGTACTAGGAGTATCTCATATTCTTTCTGTATCGGGATTGCACGTGGGATATGTATACTTATTTGTTAGTGTGATATGCAATACGTTGAGATTAAATAAAAAGTTGCAGTTTATAATCGTATCTCTTTTACTTTACTTTTATTGCTTTATGGTGGGCTTCAACGATCCAGTTATGAGGGCAAGCTTTATGTTTCTCTTTTCTTTGTTTGCTCAGACGATTAATAAGAAATACGATTCGTTAAATGTGTTATGTTTATTAGCGTCTATTTATATTGCAAACAATCCATACGTAATTTACAATGTTGGATTTCAGCTCTCTTATAGTGCCGTATTATCTATAGGAATTATATACCCTTATTTAAACAATAAATTTAGAATAAAGGAAAAACTAATAGAATATATAAAATCCTTGCTCATTTTGACTCTATCTGTTCAAATAGGGACCTTGCCAATTACTCTTTATCACTTTAATAGTTTGTCCCTTCTTTCCGTTATTGCTAATCTCATCATTGTCCCGTTATCAGGTTTTATTATCATTGGGTATTTATTCATATTCATTATATATAGTGCCTTCCATGTGACCATTCCCTTACTTCTTTTGCCTATACAAGAATCGATACAGTTTATCTTTTGTTTTTCAACAAAACTATCTGACTTATCCTTTGCTGCAATTAAGCTTTCACCTATGCCTTTGCCTCTTGTTGTCTTATATTATATTTTCATATTTTATCTATTAGGTTATTTTTATCATTATAAAGACAAGAATAGAAACCTCCTTGCCTGTGCTATGGGAGTAAATATATTTGCATTGCTACTATTCTATATTTACCCAAAACCTATGATTATTACTTTTTTAGATGTAGGTCAAGGAGATTCAGCCTTAATTGAGTGTCCCAGTGGGTTTACTATGCTTATTGACGGTGGAGGTAGCATTAATTATCCAGTAGGGGATGAGGTGCTAGCAAAAGTCCTTCTATGCAAAAATATTCGAGAAATAGATGCTGTTGTAGCCACCCACTCTCACAGTGATCACGTATTAGGATTAATGGAGATAATGGATGATATAAAGATTCAGCACCTTATCATCAATCCCCTTGAAGAAGATTACAATGATTTACTATCCCTAGCCCGTACATATGGTATTTCTATTAATCAAAGTGATCACACTACAATAAAGGTGGGGAATGAATTATATATTGAATTTATTTACCCTAATGCATTACATCAATATATAGGTGCAAATAACAGCTCTGTAGTAATTAAAATAACATACAAAGATCAAAATTTTCTTTTCATGGGAGATTTAGAATCAAATGGTGAAAAGGTACTTCTTCAAGAAGGACATGATCTTAAAAGCGATTTCATTAAAATAGGTCATCATGGTAGTAGTACTTCTACAAGTAAAGAATTTATAGAGAGGGTCCGTCCTACTTATGCTATAATTAGCGTAGGAGCAAACAATCATTTTAATCACCCTAATAAAGAAACTATAAATTTATTAGAGGAAAAAAACATTAAGATTCTTAGAACAGATTTACACGGTGCAATAGAAGTGAAAATCCATGGAAATCGGACAAGTATAAGAACATATATAGAGTAGGAGAAATACTTTTGGATTATAAACAATTGATGAAAGATATCAAAAATAAAGAAATCAGTAAAGTGTATTTATTTTATGGAGAAGAATTTTTACTTTCTCAAATGATGTTAGACAATTTAAAAAAAGCAATTATAAAACCAGAGTTTGAGCAATTAAATTTTCATACTATAGATGGCAAAAATGCCACAACAGAAGAAATTATTAACGCATGTGAAACTCTTCCTTTTATGGACGATACTAGATTAGTTGTCGTGTCTGAGATCCCTCTTTTAAGTGGTACTTCCAATTTTTCTACAAAAGATGTGGATAGATTATGCGATTATATAGGACAAGTTCCAGGGGGATGTCATCTAATATTTACATCTAAAAAGATTGATAAAAAGAGAAAATTGGTCAAGGTCATTGAAAAACATGGTGCACTAGTAGAATATAGTAAGCTTGACAAAAGAGATCTTAGCAAATGGATTGCAAAGAGATTTAAATTAGAGGGAAAGTCTATTGGAGAAAGTGCTTTGCAGCTGTTTATCGAATCCTCTGATTACTTAAATAAAGACAGCAAGGCTAATTTAAGTGATATTGAAAACGAAATAAAAAAGCTTTTGGCGTATACGAGGGAGAAGACGATTATAGAAATACAGGATGTAGAAGGATCTATTGAAGTCAATATAGATACGAATATTTTTAAAATGTTAGAGTTAATTGGTACCAAATCCGTAGGACAAGGGCTTAAGCTCATGAATATTTTGTTCCAAGATGGAGAGCCTCCTATAAAAGTATTATTTATGATTGTACGACAATTTCGATTAATCTATCAATGTAAGTTTTTACAAAGCAGAGGATATTCCACCAACGATATTTCTAAAATGATTGGAGAAAGATCCTTTGTAGTTACAAAAGCCTTAACCCAAGCTCAAAAATTTTCCTATGAAAGACTCATTTCCATCTACGATTATGCAGCAAAAATGGACATAAAGATGAAAAGTGGACAAATCGATCCTAAATTGGCCTTGGAGATGTTGTTGATGAAAGTGATTTAATGGTTGGTCGGTTGGTTCGTTGGACGGGGAAAACCTTTAGCTGAAAGCTGAAAAAAGCATTAACTTGCCTTTGGCGAGTATTTTTCTTCTTATTATAGAAAGTGCACTTCAGAAATTTGACAAGCAAATTTCTGAAGTCGTGCCACTGGCCAAATAAAAGCTAAAGCTTTTATTTACGCATCCACATGATTCCACAAACAAATTGGCAAGCCATTTGTTTGCTCCACTATGTGGATGCTGCGAAAGCTACGCTTTCGCTTGGCTCGTTAGTTCACGCAAAAAAAATAGACTACTTATGGAGTAGTCTTTTTTAGACACGAGTGGGAAATATTTATTTAAACTTACATAGCGTTCAATTTTCTAGCTAAAGAACTTTTCTTTCTTGCTGCTGAATTTTGATGTACTACGCCTTTTGCAACGCCTGAGTCAAGTTTTTTAACTGCAAATTTGAAGCTTTCTAAAGCTAATTCTTTTTCGTTGGCAGCAACTGCTGATTCAAATTTCTTTAGAGAAGTTTTGATGCTCGTTTTGATGCTTTTATTTCTTAAAGTTCTGATTTCAGCGATTTTAGCTCTTTTCTTAGCAGATTTAATATTAGCCATGTTTTCACCACCCTCCATAATTTATAACATTTGATATTTTACCATTAAAAAGCATAAAAGACAAGCTTTTTTTGCGCGAACCAACGAACCAAGCAAAAGTGAAGCTTTTGTAGCAGACATATGATGTAGCAAACAAATAGCTTGCTAATGGAATAACTTACAAATATTTTAATGTAATATTGTACTGTGAATTTGTAAAAATAACTCTAAGAGGTGAAAACAATGAATATGAGAACAGACTTAGCTTTGGAAAATCAAGAAGATTTGAGTCAAAGAGGTATAAAAGAAGATGGAGTTAAAGTCGATGTTGTTGAGTCTTTAAAGAATGTAATTTATACAAAAGTTCAAATCACCGACCCTAAAGGTGAGAAAGCCATGGGAAAACCTATCGGCAACTATATTACTATAGAAATGAAGGACACTGAAGATGAAGCCATAGAGTTGTCTAAATTATTAGCTAAAGCAATAAAAGAGCTTATCTTAGTTGAAACAAATGAAAACTTCACTACATTAGTTGTAGGCTTGGGAAACTGGAATATTACGCCCGATGCCCTTGGACCACAGGTAGTGTCGAAACTCATGATAACAAAGCATCTATTTAAAGAAGCAAGAGAGCTTATTAGCCATGAAATGTCACAAGTATGCGCTATTTCACCAGGTGTTTTGGGGATTACTGGAATCGAGTCTAGTGAAATCATTAGGGGTGTTATAAATAATGTAAAACCGGATTTAATCATTGCTATTGATGCCTTAACTTCTAGAAAAATTGAGAGGATTTGCTCTACCATTCAAATTACAGATATTGGTATAATACCTGGCTCAGGGGTGAATAATAGCAGAAAGGCACTAAATAAAGAGTCTCTAGGAGTACCTGTTATTGCTATTGGCGTTCCTACTGTAGTAGATGCGGCTACTATAGCAAACGATACAATTGATATGTTAATAGACAGAATGATGGATGAGACATCTAGTGGGCATGAGTTCTATAAAATGTTGTCAGATATCGACAAAGAAGAAAAAGAATTCTTAATAAAGGATTTGTTGAGACCTCATGTTGGCAATCTGTTCGTGACACCAAATTTTGTAGATCAAGAAATTGCTGATTTATCTAATATTATAGCTGATGGTATTAATTTAGCATTGCACCCTCATATGGACATTGAAGAGATAAATTCTTATATTCATTAACTTTGTAACATATTTGTTTTTCTCACTGAATAGGATAAATAAGGCTACTATAGAGGAGAAAATGAGGTGCAGAATTTGCATAAATTACTAGCAAATAATAAAGCTTATAAGATTATCGTAGCAATTTTGCTTATTAGTATTGTATTGCAATTAGGATTATTAATTACCAATTTAATAAAGGGAAAACAAGAAGTGCAAGTAGATGCAAATGTAACAACAGTAAAAGGCGTATCAAAAGATTTAGAAAATACAGAAGAAAAAAACGTAAAAAAGTGTGAAGATGAAAAGATATCATCAAATTTATTTACCTTTTTACTGCAACAAGTAATTCCTTATCAAAAGGATCCCGTTGATTATGGAGTAGTAGACGCAATTAAGGATTTGACCCAAATAGACATAAGCGATCCTAAGATACTTATCAGCAGTCAGATTCCCATTATGGACAGCTATGAGGTAGATGATGTAGAAATTACTGAAGAAGAAGAAGAAGAGATTTACAATCTAACATCATCAAAACCTCTTAATGATGGAGCAGTTGCAGTGAATAATACAGGGGATAAGCCATTAGTGCTTTTGTATGCTACTCATACTACAGAAAGTTATGCTTCTAGCAGTAAGACTAAGATTAACTACGTAAGTTATGCTAGATCTCTTGATGAAAGGTATAATATGGTAGCAGTATGTCAGGAGATCAAAAAAGTATTAGAGGATAAATATGGTGTCCAAGTAGTACTCGACACAACGATTCACGATCACCCTGATTATAATTCATCTTATTCTAATTCTTTAGAGACGATTAAAAAAAACTTACAGAAGTATCCATCTATAAAGTATGTCTTTGATATACATAGAGATGGATTAGCAGAAAATCAAAAAAATAAAGAAGTATATGCTACTGCAGTTAATGGGGTCAATTCTACTAGAGTTATGATGGTGGTAGGATTAAACCATCAAAACTCAGCTAATAACGCTAAGTTTTCAGATCAAGTATATGGCACTTTCAATGAGATGTACCCTAGCTTGACTAGGCCAAGCGTAAAAAGGAGCAAAGCAAAATACAATCAATTTGTCTCCGATAATGCGGTGCTCTTTGAAATAGGCAGTAATCTCAGCACATTAGAAGAGGCAAAAGTATCCGCATCTCATCTAGGAGATGTACTGGGAAAAGTAATCACCGAAAAGGAAACCAATTAAAGGATAATGTGTATGAATCATAAGATGAAGGTATTTTTTTTCTTTTTATTTACAGTTTGTGTGCTCTATATGGGTGTGCGTGAAGTAAACTACAGTAATTATCAAATCGTCGAAAACGGAACAAAAGAAGTTATTACTTATCAAATCCATAAAGACGGTACTGAACTCAATATATTGGGTGAGAATTTATATATTGATAACTCCACTATTGAGTCCATTAAAGATACTATTACAAATCTCATTCCTAAAAATAAATAAATGTAAATAAAGAAAGAAGGCATAATGCTTTCTTTTTTTCTTGTGTAACAGGAAAGTGCTACTTTTGACCCTAGCTTCTGTCCCAGTCATCCTGAGCGCAAGCGAAGGATCTTGACCCAAAAGGAATACCCTAATTGCTAGCAACTAATGTGCGAAGGTGCTTTTCTTGTTTGAACATTAATGTATTTTTGGTATAATGAATTGTTAGTTACTGGTTACAATGATATAATAGCGCGAAAGAAGGAGAATACCTTAATTCGCTATTTTTTAAATTGATTTATTTCACACTATTTATGGAGGAAAACAATGTCTTTATCAAAACAAGAGAAAACGAGAAATTTTAGTATTATCGCTCATATTGATCATGGCAAGTCTACCTTAGCGGACAGGTTGATTGAAAAGACAGGTCTATTGAGTCAAAGAGAAATGTCTAATCAAGTTCTCGACAATATGGATTTAGAAAAAGAACGAGGAATTACCATTAAACTTCAAGCTGTCCGATTGGTTTACAGAGCAGAGGATGGAGAGGAATATTATTTAAACTTAATTGATACCCCAGGGCATGTGGATTTTACTTATGAGGTGTCTAGAAGTTTAGCTGCCTGCGAAGGAGCTTTGCTTATTGTTGATGCAGCTCAAGGAATTGAAGCTCAAACCATGGCTAATGTATATTTAGCCTTAGAAAATGACCTAGAGATTATTCCTGTCATCAACAAAATCGATTTACCTAGTGCAGATCCTGAGAGAGTTAAACATGAAATTGAAGACGTTATCGGAATAGAAGCCCAAGACGCTCCAATGATTTCTGCAAAAGATGGAATTAATATCGAAGAAGTTCTAGAAGCTATTGTAAAAAAGGTTCCTGCACCTAAAAATGAAGATGAAAAACCTTTGAGAGCTTTGATTTTTGATTCTTATTATGACTCCTATAGAGGGGTAATTGCGTCTATCCGAATTATTGAAGGAAAACTTAAAAAAGGCATGAAAATGAAAATGATGTCTACAAATAAAACCTTTGAAGTAGACGAAGTAGGTATTTTTGTAGGTTCTCTATTTCCAGTAGACGAATTGACAAGTGGAGATGTAGGTTATGTAACAGCGAGCATAAAAAATGTAGCGGATACGAGGGTAGGGGATACCATAACCGATGCAAAGAATCCAGCTAAAGAACCTTTGCCAGGGTATAAAGCCATTCACCCTATGGTGTACAGTGGCATCTACCCTGCAGATGGATCAAAATACAATGATTTAAAAGAGGCATTAGAAAAGTTGCAATTAAATGATGCATCTTTGATGTTTGAACCAGAAACTTCTATTGCCTTAGGGTTTGGCTTTAGATGTGGATTTTTAGGTTTACTCCACATGGAAATCATTCAGGAGAGATTAGAAAGAGAGTACAATTTAGATATTATTACCACTGCTCCTAGTGTAATTTATAAAGTAAAGAAAACCGATGGTGAGATAATTGAGGTAGATAATCCTGCAAACTTACCAGCAAGCACAGAAGTACAGTATATGGAAGAACCTATCGTCAATGCAAATATTATAGTGCCTACTCAGTATGTTGGCGTTATTATGGAATTATGCCAACAAAGACGTGGTGAGTATATCACTATGGATTATATTGAAGAAACTCGAGTATCATTAAAGTATGAACTGCCCTTAAATGAAATTATTTATGATTTTTTTGATGCTTTAAAATCTAGAACAAAGGGATACGCTTCTTTTGATTACGAGATAAAGGAATATAGACGAAGTGATCTAGTAAAATTAGATATTCTTCTAAACGGAGAGAATGTAGATGCATTGTCCTTTATCGTTCATCGCAGCAAAGCTTATACTAGAGGCAGAGGCATAGCTGAAAAGCTAAAGGATAATATACCAAGACAGATGTTTGAAATTCCTGTACAAGCAATAGTCGGGGGGAAAGTTATCGCAAGAGAAACGATTCGTGCCATGCGAAAAGACGTTTTGTCAAAATGTTACGGTGGAGATATTTCTCGAAAGAGAAAGCTTCTTGAAAAACAAAAAGAAGGAAAGAAAAGAATGCGTCAAGTGGGTAGCGTAGAAGTTCCACAGGAAGCGTTTATGGCAGTTCTTAAGTTAGATGATGAGTGATAAGGAGTGCCTTTGGCACTCTAGCTATCAGAAATCAGCCGCCAGTCACTAGTGCTATAGGGATGAGCTATGCGGGTCCAAATCTGGCTTTTGCACGTAGAATGACTTAATTAGTAGCTAGAGTTAAAAAGAAGAACGTTTCTATCAAAAAATAAATCAAAAGTCATCGTTTTTGGAAAAGGAGGATAAGATGAAGGATTTAAGCTTGTATATTCATATCCCATTTTGTGCACACAAATGTTATTATTGCGATTTTCTATCCTTTTCGTCTAAAAAAGATAAAATTTCCCTTTATTTTGAATCCTTATACAAAGAAATAGAAAGATGTGCGCCAGTACACTCTAATGAACAAGTGCAGACCATTTTTATTGGAGGTGGAACCCCTACGGTGGTTCCACCTGATTATATTAGTAAAACGATGGATCTTATCAAAGAAAAATTCTCTGTATCACCAACAGCAGAGGTGTCCATCGAGAGCAATCCAGCAACTTTTGACAAAGAGAAGCTTTTAGAGTATCGAAAATCTGGAATTAATCGATTGAGCATGGGCCTTCAGTGTTGGCAGGATGAACTCTTAAAAGAAATTGGGCGAATTCATAGCCAAAAAGATTTTATTAAAGGATTTATGGAAGCAAAAGAGGCTGGTTTTCATAATATAAATGTAGATTTAATTTTTAATTTGCCAAATCAAACTTTAGAACATTGGAAAGAAACTCTAGAAAAAGTATGTGATTTAGATCCTACTCATCTTTCTTGTTATAGTTTGAAAATTGAGGAGGGCACAGTATTATATGAGAGGGCACAAAATAACAAACTCATCTTAGATGATGATTTAGATCGAGAGATGTACCATTATGCAGTAGAGTACTTAACAGGAAGAGGATACACTCAATATGAGATTTCAAATTTTTCTAAGTCAAATATGGAATGTAAACATAATCTAGTTTATTGGGAAGTAAAACCTTATATTGGTTTTGGTTTAGGTGCCCATTCTTATTACGAAGGTATTCGGTACTACAATGAAGAAAATATGGATCATTATATTGCAAAGATAAGAAACAATCTATCTATCTGCAAAATTGAGGATGTTCTTTCTCTAGATCATAAAAAAGAGGAATTTATTTTTTTAGGCCTTCGAAAAACGGAAGGAATAGATGACAAAGATTATCAAATTCTTTATAAAAATAGTATCTTTGAAGAATACAAAAATGAATTAAAAGATTTGTATAATCAAGGTATGATAAAGATAGACGGAGGAAAAATAAAATTGAGTAAATTAGGCTTAGATTTTGCTAATAAAGTCTTTATGAGTTTCCTAAAATCCTAATAGAAAATCATGGAAAGACTATTGACAAATAAGCCGATAAGTGATATTTTTATTATAGAGTTAGCACTCGATGATAATGAGTGCTAACAAAGAGGTGGAAGAATGGAAAACATGAAAGAGAGAAAACTTAAAATTCTTAATGCGATCATTAAAGATTATATTTTAAATGCAGAGCCTATTGGCTCAAGAACTATAGCAAAGAAATATAATTTAGGGGTGAGTGCAGCTACTATAAGAAATGAAATGAGTGATCTTGAAGATTTGGGTTTACTTATACAGCCCCATACATCTGCAGGTCGAATTCCCTCTGAAAAAGCGTATCGCCTTTACGTAGATCAACTCATGACGGTACAAAAACTTGATATAGAGTTAGAACAATCCATTCGAGATAGTTATAAACAATATGTAGAGCAAATTGAAAAATCCGTCCAGCTCACTGCAAAATTATTAGCTCAATTGACAAGCTACACTTCTTTAGTGATGGCTCCAGAAATAAAGTCATTAAACTATAAATTGATTCAGTTATTGCCTATACAAGATGAAAGAATCGTAATGGTTATTATAACAAAAGAAAATATTGTCAAGAATTTAGAGATAAAATTACCATACAAATTAGATCAAGCTGAATTAATTAAGTTGACTAATATACTAAATTACATTATAACGGATTACGATATTAACAAAGTTGGCGATGATTTAAATAGCCATTTACATGAATTATCTATAAAAGAGAATGAAGCTCTACAGGAGCTTATAGGTATTTTACAAGAGCTGACTCTAAGTCCTGACGATGGTAACCAAGTATTTGCTACAGGTGTAACAAATATGCTCAAATATCCCGAATTTAACGATATTGATAAAGTAAAACAATTCTTAGAGGTTTTTCAAGATCAAAGAATTATCTCTGAATTATTAAAAAGTTATTCCAATGGAGTAAATATTATTATTGGCGAGGAAAACAGTTTGTCAGAGTTTAAAGATTACAGTTTGCTAACTGCCACCTATCAGTTTAATGGAGAAAATTTGGGGACCATTGGAGTTGTAGGCCCTATCCGAATGAATTACGACAAGGTTGTTTCTGTCTTGAAATTTTTAACAGAACAGTTAAATGAACAAATCAATCAGCAATAGATTATTTTACTTTGAAAGGTGATAGGATTGGATAAAGAGGAAATTAAAAGAGATGAAATTCAAGAAGAAGTTGAAGAAATAGTAGAAAATCTAGATGTAGAAGAAGCAACTGAAAAAAAAGAGGAAACTTCATCTACAGAATCTGTTAGCAAAGAAAAGGAAGAACTTTCAAATAAGCTCGTTCGATTGCAAGCTGATTTTGACAATTTTAGGAAGAGAACAATTAAAGAAAAAGAGGAAATCCACAAATATGCTTTAAGCGATTTTTCTGAAAAACTTCTACCAGTTATAGACAATATGGAGAGAGCAATTCAGTCTATAGAAGATGCTAAAATTAGCGATGGATATGTAGATGGAGTCAAAATGGTAATGAATCAATTGTTTACAGTGCTTAATAATGAAGGCTTAGAAGAGATTCCAACTGAAAATGTAGAATTTGATCCCCAATGGCATCATGGTGTTGCTGTAGATAATATTGAGGATATTGAAGATAATCATATCATTGAAGTTTATCAAAAAGGGTATAAATTCAAAGAAAAAGTCCTTAGACCTGCAATGGTCAAGATTTGTAAAAAATAAAGTAATTAGGGAGGAAATAAATTAATGGGTAAAGAAAAAATTATAGGTATAGACTTAGGAACAACAAACTCATGTGTTGCAGTATTAGAAGGTGGAGAACCAGTAGTAATTGCCAATGCAGAGGGAGACCGTACCACACCTTCAGTGATTGCTTTCTCTAAAGACGGTGAAAGATTAATTGGTCAGGTAGCAAAAAGGCAAGCTGTTACCAACCCTGAAAAGACTATCGCATCCATAAAGAGACATATGGGTACAGATTATAAAGTAAATATTGATGCTACTCAGTATACACCACAACAAATATCTGCTATGGTTCTACAAAAATTAAAATCAGATGCAGAAGCATACTTAGGCGAAACAGTAAGCAAAGCAGTTATTACTGTTCCTGCATACTTTAGTGATAGCCAGAGACAAGCAACTAAAGACGCAGGTAAAATTGCAGGTTTAGAAGTTTTAAGAATCATAAATGAGCCAACTGCTGCAGCTTTAGCTTATGGATTAGATAAAGAAGGCAATCAAAAAATTATGGTATTTGACTTAGGTGGTGGTACTTTTGACGTTTCTGTATTAGAATTAGGTGATGGTGTATTTGAAGTTCTTTCTACACACGGAGACAATCACCTAGGTGGAGATGATTTTGATGAAAAAATCATTGATTACTTAGCAGATCAGTTTAAGAAAGATAATGGTGTTGATTTAAGAAACGATAAAATGGCTTTACAAAGATTGAGAGAAGCTGCTGAAAAGGCAAAAATTGAACTTTCAGGAGTAATGACTACAAATATTAATTTACCATTTATTACAGCTACTCAAGAAGGACCTAAACATTTAGATATTACTTTAACTAGAGCAAAATTTGAAGAACTTACTGCAGATTTAGTAGAAAGAACAAAAGGACCAGTAAATAATGCTT
This sequence comes from Alkalibaculum bacchi, assembly GCF_003317055.1. NCBI lineage: Bacteria > Bacillati > Bacillota > Clostridia > Eubacteriales > Eubacteriaceae > Alkalibaculum > Alkalibaculum bacchi. The sequence goes on along the minus strand of NZ_QNRX01000009.1, from coordinate 105,421 downwards.
TAAAGGATTCTGGTTTATCTGCAAATGAAATTCATAAAATAATCTTAGTAGGTGGTTCTACTAGAATCCCTGCAGTACAAGAAGCCGTTAAGAAAATCGTCGGCAAAGATCCAGACAAAGGCATTAATCCTGATGAGTGCGTTGCCATCGGTGCAGCGATTCAAGGTGGTGTATTAGCTGGTGAAGTAAAAGACGTATTATTATTAGATGTAACTCCATTGTCATTAGGTATTGAAACGATGGGTGGCGTATTTACAAAATTAATTGAACGAAATACTACAATTCCAACTAAGAAGAGCCAAGTATTCTCTACAGCAGCAGATAATCAAACTGCAGTAGACATTCACGTATTACAAGGTGAAAGAGAAATGGCTGCTTACAATAAGACATTGGGACGATTCCAATTGGCAGGAATTGCACCAGCTCCAAGGGGAATCCCACAAATAGAAGTAACATTCGATATCGATGCGAATGGTATCGTCAATGTATCTGCTAAAGATATGGGAACTGGGAAATCTCAAAATGTAGTGATTCAATCTTCTACAAATATGAGCGATGATGAGATCAACAAAGCTGTCCAAGAAGCAGAAAGATTTGCAGAAGAAGATAAAAAGAGAAAAGAGTCAGTAGAAGCGAAAAATACTGCAGACTCTACTATTTATCAAATCGAAAAATCTTTAAAAGAATTAGGCGATAAAGTAACACCAGATGAAAAAGCAAAAGTAGAAGATGCGATTAAAGATTTAAGAGAAAAGCTAGAAGGGGAAGACGTAGAAGCTATTAAGAGTGCAACAGAAGCTGTTAATGAAGCCTTCTATCCTATCGCTTCTAAATTATACCAACAAGGTGAAGCAGAAGGGCAAGGTCAAGGACCACAAGGCCAAGCTCAAGATGATGTAGTAGATGCAGACTATGAAGTTGTTGACGATGACGATAATAAGTAATAAAATATAAAGGGAAGTTTCCACACAACCAAAGCAAAGCTTTGGTTGTGTGTGGTTAAATGTACAAATTTAGTGGTAGTTGCTTCTAATTGATTTTAGGAACAACTACCACTAAATTTGCGAAGTAAGGAGAGTAGATATGAGCAAGAGAGATTATTATGAGGTATTAGGAGTAGATAAAAGTGCCTCAGACTCAGATATAAAAGGTGCCTATCGTAAAAAGGCAATGAAATATCATCCAGATAGAAACCCTGGAGACAAAGAAGCAGAAGAAAAATTTAAAGAGGTAAGCGAAGCTTACGAAATCCTTAGTGATGAACAAAAAAGAAGTCAATACGATCAATTTGGTCATGAAGGTGTCAATGGCAATGGTGGCTATAGTGGCTTTGGTGGCGGAGGATTTGACGATATCTTTAGCGATATTTTTGATATGTTTGGTGGTGGAGGATTTTCTTCTTCAGGCAGAAGAAATGGTCCTCAAATGGGCCCAAATTTAAAAGTAAATATCCATTTGTCTTTTGAAGAAGCAGTCTTTGGCGTTGAAAAAGACATTAAGATCAATCGAAATGAAGAATGTTCTAAATGTAATGGTAAAGGCGCTCAAGATGAGAGTGATATTCATACCTGTGACAAATGTAATGGAACAGGTCAAGTCCGAGTGAATCAAAGAACTCCTTTTGGCGTAATGCAATCTGTAAGAACTTGTGATAAATGCCATGGAGAAGGTAAGACCATATCTAAACCATGTAGCAATTGTAGTGGAAAGGGTACAGAAAAGAGAACGAGAAAAATCCATTTAAATATACCAGCAGGTGTAGATAATGGATCTATATTGCCACTTCGAGGAGAAGGAGAGCTTGGCACTAATGGTGGAAGTAGGGGCGATTTATTGGTTTACATAAGCGTAGATTCCCATCCCTTCTTTACGAGAGAAAATAATGATATCTTCTCAGAAATCCCTATAACTTTTATTCAAGCTACATTAGGTGACGAAATTGAAATTCCATCCTTAGACGAAAAGAAAAAAGCCATAGGAAGAGTGAAGTTCACCATTCCAGAAGGTACTCAGCCCAATAAAATCTTTAGATTAAAGGGAAAAGGGGTCAGCAATCCTAATGGCTACGGAAAAGGAGACCAATACGTACAAATTAAAATTGAAGTACCAACAGATTTAAATGAAGAACAAAAAGACATTTTAAGAAAATTTGGCGAAGTCACTGGCTCCGATGCTACGAAAGAGACAAAAGGTTTTTGGGATAAAATAAAGGATTATTTTAGTTAAAAAGTTATATATAGTATTTTGATGCAATAGTAAAGTCAATGAACTCACTAGAAGATGGGCTCATTGGCTTTTTTTATGTATTGATTACTTTTAAATGAAGATTTTACCATTTATAATAGAGTGTTTATTGCAAACAATACTATTGATATTGATATAAGGAGGAAACAAAAAATGTCTATGCAAAGCAAACAAATCGAAAGCAACAATCTAAAAATCTTAAAAGATTCTATGGAACACGAAGCATTATTGCACAAAAAATACTCAATGTACTCGAGTCAATGTTCCGATTCTCAAATTAAAACTCTTTGTACAGAAGCTTGTCAAATCCACAAAAACAACTTCAACAGTTTAAAAAGCTATTTAGATTCTCATCAATAAGGAGGAAGAAGAATGAATTTTGGAGATAAAGATATACTACAAGACTTATTAACTACTGAAAAACAAGCATTAGGTGCTTACGGTACTGGCATAACAGAGAGCTCATGCCAAAACTTAAGAAATACTTTATTAGGGAATTTTAGAGGAGCGCAAGAAGTTGAATATAAAGTATTTGATTGTATGAAACAAAAAGGCTGGTACAAAACAAAAGACGCAAACAGCCAAGAGGTACAAGAATTAAAAACAGAAAGCTCACAAATGATGAACGAAATGATGCAATAAAAAAAGCTGCCTTTTGGCAGCTTTTTTAGACTCTAGTCTTTAGTCAAAAGTCTCTAGCATTTTGCTACTAAGGCAGCATAGTGAGCTTAAGAGAGTTATTTTGAGATGATGTAAATAAAAAGCTAGCGTCTAAGGTCTAGCGACTATCTTTTTGTATCGATCTATATTACTTTCACTTAAAAACTCATAAGCATCATTGATCTTTTGAAACATCTTTGTAGCATCAGGTGATTTGTTAATATCAGGATGATATTCTTTAGCTTTTTTACGATAAGCTAGTTTAATTTCGTATTTATCTGCTTCATAGGATACTCCTAAGATGCTACAGCTTTCCTCATATTTTTTCTTAAATTCAATGCTAGGATTAATATATGATTGACTGCCATACCCTGTGTTTTGTCTATAACCGCCATAATTTCCTTGTCCATGATAAGTTCTTTGGGAATTCTGGTAGCTTTGCCACTGTTTAAATTTTTCTTCCCACTCCTTTTGTTGCTGATATTGCCTCTCTTGTTGTTCTTTTCGTCTTTTAGCCTCTTGCTCTCTTTTATAGCCATAACCGTATTCTGAAAAGGTTTCGTATTTGTTTTTAGTGCCGTACATGAGATTATTGGCACGATCAAATAAAAATTCTGTACTTGCATACTTAATGTATTTTAAAAAGGATACAAATTTAGTACCGAGGATAGGAAATATAACAAAAAACAATATAGCCAAAATTATTGCCGGATTGGCAAGTAATAATAAAGCATAGGGACCAAGCAGGAAAAAGGCAATTAAGCAACCGCCCATACTGATCAACGCCAACAAACCTTGTGCAATGGTACTTACCAAATTTACTATAAAATCAATAATACCTATTAATACATCTAATATTGCGGAAAGCACACTGGTAAAAGCATGCAGTATTTTACCAGATAATTTTTTTATTGGATTCATATAAGTCATTCCTTCTCATTTCGCTAATTCTACAATTATATCAAAAAATAGGGATAATTTATACACTTAAATAGTAAGATGGTTTTGCTTTTGTTCTTCATTTTGTGATCTAAATATTTATTAACAATAAGAAAATTATAGAAGTAAGCATTTGATTTGTTTTGTTTTGGGTAAATAGTATAATAATAATCATATAAGACAAATAAAGGAGAGATAATATGGTATACGATGTCATTATTATTGGAAAAGGCCCTGCAGGTTTATCTGCATCATTATATACGGCTAGAGGTAATTTAAAAACGTTGATTTTGGGAAAAGAAGGAGATTTATCAAAGGCTGCAACTATTGAAAATTATTGTTTTATCCCTAAGTTATCTGGTAAGGAAATGATTGACATAGGTATAGAGCAGGCGAGAAGTTTCGGCGCAGATATTGTAGATGCAGAAGTAGTTGGCTTAAAAAATATCGATGATATTTTTGAGGTATCTACAGACCAAAATGTTTATCAAGGAAAATCGATTATTTTAGCTACAGGAAAATCCAAGATCAAAGTACCAGTAGAAAAGCTTGATGAATACGAGGGAAAGGGTGTTCATTATTGTGCTACCTGTGATGGTTATTTTTACAATGGTGCAAAGGTAGGGGTATTAGGATACAAGGATTATGCTGTACATGAATTAAAAGAATTTGAACCTCTTACATCTAATAGAGTACTTTATACGAATGGAAATGGCCTACAAATTAGTGAAGAAAGCGCAAAATATTTAGAGGAGAAAAATATTATAATAAATAATAAAAAGATTCAATCCGTTGAAGGAATCCAATTTTTAGAGAAAGTACGATTTCAAGATGGTACAGAAGAAGCAGTGGAAGGCTTGTTTGTAGCATATGGTTCTGCATCATCTACTGATTTTGCTAGAAATTTAGGAGTACTAATTGAAAATGGCGATATTATCGTCAATAGAAAGCAAGAAACGGATATTGAAGGAGTATATGCAGCAGGAAATTGTACTGGAGGATTAGCTCAAGTTGCAACTGCAGTAGGTGAAGGGGCAACTGCTGGCCAAGAAGTAAAAAGCTACTTGAGAAAGAAGAAACCTTAAAAGCGTTTATTTAATATCAATGTGTTTGAAATAACTTATTTTGTGGAATAATATAATAAGGTAATTATAAACATAAGAATAAATATGCTTTAAATAGGAGGAAATAAAATGAGTGTAAAAGTATATTCAACACCATCCTGCCCATGGTGTGTAAAGGCTAAAGATTACTTAAAGGCAAATAATATCGCATTTCAAGAATATGATGTGTCTGTAGACCGTGAAGCAGCTACAGATATGATCGAAAAATCAGGTCAAAGAGGCGTACCAGTGCTAGATATTGACGGAAATATCATAGTAGGTTTTGACCAAAAGAACATAGCAAAATTATTAAATCTGTAATTTAGTTGTAAGATGTAAGTTCTAAGTTCTATGTAAAAGCATAGGGCTTGGAGCTTTTTTATTACTTGGTTAGTATGCTGGAAAGTTGAAAGGGTCAACTTTGTCGGCAAGTTCTTTTAATAATAATCTCATTATATTTATATTGCTCATTTTAAGCATAATAATTAATATCATTCCAATTCGAATTTTAAAAAAAAGTAGTAATGACGATTTTGGTATTCTTTATTTGATATAATGAGTAAAGTATAATTCTGAGGGTACTTACTAAATGAATAAATTAAGGGGTTATTTATGAAAAACATTTTGCAGAATGAACATATAATACCAATAGATGTTCTGCTTAACTGTGCTATGAATGAATATTTTGGTAGTGATCAATGTCAGTTAAAGAAGCTTAGGAAAATATCACTTATAAAAAAACTATGGAATGAAAGAAAAATCAAAAGATTGTTTGACAAATTTATAAGGGATACAGAACCTTACAAAACAAAGGTCCAGAAAGAATTAAACTCCTATACAGATTTTAATTCGCCTGAGATGAAAGAAATTAAATGTATTGTTACGGATTTTATGCTGGAGATGGATAAAAGAAAGCTGTTATTTGATAGACCTTTTTTAGAATTCTTTATGGAACAAGGTTACCTCAATATTGCTGAAGAGTTCATTCTAGATGCTAAAGAAGAAGACTCTCAATTAAAAGCTGAAGAAATATTTCAAGCCATAAGAAACGTATGGATCATGAATAGCCTTCAAATTTTCTGGGGCCTTTCTCTTGAATTGACTCCTTCCGTTTACGCTTATAGCATGCTCTATCCTTATACAGATAATTTTCTAGACAATCCAAAAGTAAAAGTACAAGAAAAAGTAGAATTCAACAAAAGATTGTCTAAAGTTTTAAATGGAGAAGAATTATCACCTACAAATTCCATTGAAGAAAGGGTTTTTTCTTTAGTAGATCAAATAAAAACCCAATATTCAAGAGATACATATCCTGAAGTTTTTCAAAGCCTATATCTTATACAGGAAGCTCAGATAAAAAGCATGAAACAGGACGAAGAGCAGTTTTTAACTTCTGATCAAATTCTTTCCATAAGCTTTTTTAAAGGTGGCACTTCTGTTTTAGCAGATGCTTTTTTGGTGAAAGGCAATTTAAATATGGACGAAATGCATTTTGCTTTTGCCTATGGGGCCTTCCTTCAACTTCTCGACGATCTTCAAGATGCTAAAGATGATAAAAAAGACAAGCATCAGACTTTGTTTAGCACTATAGAAGATAAAAGTCAAATTGATTACGAAGTAATTAAGCTCATTTCTTATATATTTAAGATCAATACAGAAGGGCAATTGGATACTCAGATGATGTCTTTCATGAAAGAAGTCATAAGAAACTGCACCCTAATGATGATTATGGAGGCAGTAGGGAGAAATCCAGAGCTCATATCTCGTAAATTATATAAAGAATTAGAGTCTTATTCTAAAGTTCGGCTTCCATTTTATAAAGAGTTTGAAGAAAAAATGAAAAGTATAGCAACTAATTTAAGTGAAAAACAGTAAACCTGCAGTATTTCATATGCTTAAACCACCCTATATACCTCGCCTAAAGGCGAGGTATATAACTTTATGTAATAGCAAAGTTATACTTTTGAACTTAGATATTATTTAAGCCCTCTTTATATGTAATTGAATCTTTGACCCGTAAGGCTTGACCCTGCACTGATGGCTGAAGTGCCAAAGGCACAGCGATACCTTCTTGAGGGGAAGATCTAATATGCTATAATATCTCATTTTTATAGAGAGCTTTACGTTTATACATTGATTTTTCGGCGTTATTGAGTACTTCTAAAATATTTTCTTCAGAGTTTTCCTTTGCATCCCAGCCAAAGGAAATACTAATAGGAAAACTATTCACAAATTGCTTAGAAGAAAGTTGATCTATGCGTCTAATAATCTCTTGGGCTACCTCTTTGGAAGTTTGTGATAACAAAATGATAAACTCATCGCCTCCAAAGCGAACAATGACATCTTCTTTTCGACATGCTGTTTTAAGAATCATTGCTGATTTTTGTAGGAGTTCATCTCCTTTAGCATGTCCCAAGGTATCATTAACGATCTTTAGGTCATTGACATCTCCTATTATAATCGATATGGGTAAGTTTGTTTTAGTATCCAAATTTTTAATAGCTTCTTCATAGAACCTACGATTATAGAGCCCTGTCAATTCATCATGATAACTTAAATACCTTATCTCCTCTTCTCGCTTTGTCCGCTCATTGATTTCTGCTTCTAAGGCAATGTTAAATTGTTTTAATGCCCGAGTAGCTAACTTGAGCTTGCGTTTAAGCTCAAAGACTTCTCTTTTTAAGTCGTGATTCGCTTGGGTTAGACGCTGTTTTTCTTTACTCAATAAACGGTTTTCTTGGCGAACATTGTGATTCAAGCTATTGTATTCAAAAATTAACATTGTTGCCGTTTGATTCATATGTCCTATATGAACCTCACCATAGGAATAGAAACCTATTGTAGGAATATCTGCAAATAGTTCACCGTATTGTTCCACTAAGTTCTTGTTTTCTAGCTCAACTCGACGATGAATACAATCAAAACTTAAGATGCCTGCTATCTTTTTCCCTAAAACCTTTTTTTTCTGCTCTATTGCTTTTTGAGTTTCTTTGACAATATCTCCGTCCTCAAGTAATCGAACTTCCATATCCTTCAGAATATTACAGAAAAATTTTATGTTCGAACCAATGACCTTGTGAGGGCTTCGAACTAAAACATTATTCTCATCAATAACAAGCCCTACAGGGTGGCTTAAAAAATATTTAGGTATCTCTTTGGGGGAAAGTACGCCAAGTGCATCTGCATATGCTTGTACTGCAGGTTTATGGTTAAACTCGATAACTTCACGAGATTCTACATTGACTTTATTCGCCACTAGAATTGGATCTAGTACATTGAAACTTTGGGTTTCAATAATGCTAAATCCAGCTTTTTTTTGCATTTTTAATAAGGCGATGACTGCAGAATCATTGTAGGCTTTACCATTCGCATAAACAGTCGTTCTTTCATATTTTAAGTTATCACCTGCGGAACCTCCGACAAAATTAATATCGGTTAGGTTACCTATTTCATCCATTAGTTTTTCTTCTTTTAAACTCAACCCATCGATGAGCACAATCCCAGCATATCTTGTAGGATCCATGGTATAGGTACTCTCATTGAAGTATTTATCAAAAGATGTAAAGGTTTGTTTTGTATTAAAGTTACCATTTAACCCCTGTATCACTTCGACTTTGGCATCAGCAATTAAGTTTGAGCTCAAGGCTAAAGCGACTACAGAATTGGTCAAAATTTTCTCATTAAATCTTTCACCTGCTGTAGAACAACCAAATACAATACAATCTTCAAATGCATTCTGCATTAATTGGCTTAATTTGTTCTGATTAAAGGCTGATGAGGCAAAGAAAATAAGTACTTTTGCACCGATATTGATGAGTTGGGTTTGGATTTCTAAGACAATCTCTTCTTCTGTCTCTTTTACTGAAAAGGCTGATTTGAGATTGTAACTCTCTTCAATAGATTCTTCTGCATTCAATTGTTTCTTTATCTCAATTAATTTTTCAATAATTTCAGGGTCATCCTTATCGTTACTATCGTATTTATCCGGATAGATCCCCTTTAGGATTAATTTAGCCTTTGTCATTTCTGCTATAACAGGATTGCCTCTTGCCCTTTCTTTGATAATATGATCTATTATTTCCTTTATTTTTCCAGACATAAGACTTTGCTCCTTTTCGAAGGATCTATAAGTATCCCATAATTTTATAGTCATAGCAAACAAAATCTACGACCCTATATGTATGTATCGGATTATTGGGTTTTAAAATAAGCGTTTTATGGTAAAAGGTTATGGATAGAAGGTAATAGCTTTAAACTCACATTTCGTAAGATGTTATAAAATGTAATATATCTGAATATTTTGATTTTTAATGGTATTATTACCATAAAATTATAACAGATGTTTACTTTTTTGTAAAAAGAGGACGGATAGCTTATTGATTCACTATCCATCCTCTAAAATGCATTTTAAGTTTATAATTTATTGTTATCTTTTTTGTCTTTGAAAGTATTCTCTTGTTTTTGTAAAGAGCTCATTTAATCCACTCTAGGAAATTCAATCTCGTGTTCTACCTTTATCATAATCACTTTGTCATCTTCCAAGACCAAGGTATCACCAATTGGAACGATGATGTCACTATCTTTACGTTGTACCATAATAATGAGGCGATTGGGTGGCAATTCTAAGTCTTTGATGTATTGGTTTTCCCACTTGTGACCTCTTGGAATCGTAAATTCGATAAGATCTTGTCCACTTTCATCAAAATGTATCTCACCGCCTATGATAATTAAGTCGTTTTCCTGAATGACTGTATGTCCTCTAGGAACAACTGTTTTTCTATTGCGTTCGATTTTTGCCACGATAAAGTCAAATGTCAGGTTTAAATCCTTTATCTGAGTGCCAATTAAGCTACTACCTGGGCGAATTCTTGTTTGTAAGAAGCCGATTTCTGCTTTGCTTTGATAGTAATTAAAGGTCTTTAAGACCGTATCACTAGGATCGAGTATATCCCAGCGTTTTGACGCTGGTGGCATTAAAGAACCTTGAACCAATGAGGACAGTACACAGATACCAAATACAATATGGTAAATATCCACAGAGATTACCGCATTACTATTTACAGCCATAATCGCAAAGGCAATGGCAGCAGCACCCCGAATACCTGCTAATGAAATCATATTTAATTGATTTCGTTTGAGGCGGAAAGGTAACATCAAACCGTAAACAGACAATGGTCGAGCGATAATGGCCATAAACAACATGATAGCAAGTGCTACTGGGAATGTCTCAATAAATCCTTTAAAGTTAGACAATAAGCCTAAGATGAAAAATAGACCAATCTGCATGATTTCAGTAAATCCATCAAAGAAAAAGACGATGTCACGCTTACCTCTAAATTCTATATTACCAAGATAAATACCTAAAATATATAGAGCCAGGTAGCCATTACCGCCAAGAAGACTTGTAGATGCGTAAGTAATGAGCATAGCAGAAGCCATAAAGACAGCGTATAGTCCGTCTGCTTCAAGTCGAAGATTTCGAAGTAATTTCCCAATGACAAATGCAAAGGCAAAACCCATAACAATACCGAGAGCTACCTGAGATAAAATCAGAATGGGAATAGATACTTCTGATCCCACGATTATAGATAAGAATACCATAGTCATTGTATAAGCCGTCGGGTCATTGGAGCCACTTTCAAGCTCTAGTAGTGGTGCTGTATTATATTTAAAGTTTAAGTTTTTTGATCGTAATATATTTGAGACACTAGCGTAGTCCGTTGAACCCACAATGGATCCAATGAGCATACCCTCCAGTAATTCAAACCCTAAAATGTAGTGACAAAATAAACCTGTAACTAGGGCAGTTGCAACAACACCCAAGGAACTAAGCACAATTGCTTCTTTGGCAACTGGCTTAGCCATATTCCAATTTGTACCAAAGCCTCCGTAAAACATGATAACCATGAGCGCGATAGTAGCAAAATTATCCGCAAATTCGAAATCCTCAAATTCAAGACCTAGTAAACCAAAGATCATGCCTAGGGCAATAAACAATAACAGAGCAGGTATCCCGTGTTTATTAGAGAATCGGATGGCAAAGAGTGCTAGGATGAAAATAACACCGATAAATAAATACTGCATATATACTCCTTTCTGATAGATAATGATGAAAAAAATCTAAAGAGGTTGTAAATTTTAACCTCATTGTTTAGATGAACTAATTTCTTTCCAACCTTTATTCTATCATAAAGTTTAAAAAGGTCAAAAGAGCTGCCCTTAGGCAGTTGTTCTGTTGATTTAATTATAGTATAAACTCTTGAGATTCTCTTTTATGTATTAATTTATGGCATGAAAAGAAGACAAGCTGAATATATAAAAGCAGGAGGTGTAGGCATTGGATGAAAAAGAACTAATCAAAGAATATTTTAGAGAAGTAGATAAGAGAAAAAATCTAGAAGAGAAGAAAGCTGCTGAAAAGGAAAAAAGAGGTAAGATAAAGCAAAAACGTGATATATTTATAAAATCAATCTTTACGGTAGTAATAGGATTAATGCTTCTTTACTTGATTAAAATGATCAGTGATATATTCAGTCAATTTTTACTCTAAATGTAAAAGGTCACTAAAAAATGATTAGTGACCTTTTACAATAGAATAATCTGTAACTCTGATAGATTGTTTATATCGAGCCATCTATTGCATCCTTTGTTATTGAGACAAATACTTAATTTGATTTCTACCTGCGTCTTTCGCTTGGTATAAAGCTCTGTCTACCACCTTAAACAAATCGTCATATGACGATTTGTTATTCGGAATCGTAGAAGTAACCCCTATACTCACAGTTACATAATTACTTACTGAAGACTTCTCATGAGGAATTTTAATGGACTCGATATTTATCCGTAACATAGTAGCAATTTTTATTGCCTCTTCTTTCCCTGAATCAGGCAGGAGCACAATAAACTCCTCTCCACCATAGCGGGCTGCCATGTCGGATGAACGGGACAATGATTTTTTAAGAGTGTCTCCGATTTTAATCAGGCACTCATCACCTGCCATATGTCCATATAAATCATTAAATTGCTTAAAGTAATCAATATCCAGTAGTATTAATGCAATAGGTCTTTTATATCTCAAACATCGGCGCCATTCGATTTCTATGGTTTCATCATATTTTCTTCTGTTCCATATTCCTGTTAAGCAATCTTTGAATGAAAGCTGATTCAGGTTTTTATTTATCTTTTCTAATTCAAGCTTTTGTTGTTCAATTTTTTCCTTTGACTTTTCTAAATCCTTAGTCCGTTGAGATACTAATTCATCTAAATTGGAATTAATTTCAGTCAGTTCTGCAGTTAAAATTTCCTCTCGTGCCAAAGAATCTGAAAACCTTTTTGATAATAATAAAGAATTTGCAAAAGCAAAAACTAATTGTCCAACAGAACTAAGGCTGCCTGTTCTTATCAAAGCCTTTAAAAATGCAGGTCCATTATCATTCATCCATATATTAAGAAATATAATATCATTTGCACCGCTCATTAATAAGACCAATGCACCTATAGTTATAAACCAGCTGCCATCTTCTTTGCGAATCCATATTTTGATTAACGCTACTATTATATATATAATTGTAAACACAGTCCACATCTGGTATATAGGATTGAAAGGCGTGAAAATTCTAGCAGGTGTTAGAACAACTAAAAATCCAAAAATAGCTCCAATAATTTGACCAATTTTAATTATTCTAGCATGAAAATATTGAGGGTAAATCGACATAAAAAATAGTAATATCAACGGGACTCCGAAATAGAATGAAAGCGTCTGTAACTTATGAGCAATCTCCCAACTAAAGTTAGGAAATAAATACATGAAAAATCTTTCTCCTACTAGCAGAGTCCTCATTCCTACTAAAAGACAAAACAATCCAAAATACAACGACGAAGTGTTCTTTTTCCTAAAAAGGAATAATGCTAAATGATATGCTCCTATGTATATCAAACTTCCAAATATGATTAACTCTGCTGCTAAACTCTTATCTCGTAACTTTATAATTTGCTTTTCACCGCCAAGATTTATACTCTTCGGCATTCCTCCACTGCGATGATGAAAATTTGAAACCTGAATTAAAATTTCATTTACTCCCTGAGATGATTCGAATAACGCTAATTGAGGAATGTATTGGGGAGTCATTATCTCCCTATTTTCACCTACCTTTCCAGCTATAGCAATCAGTTCTCCATTTACCCAGAGTTTATACGCTGTAAACATCCTTGGAATCTTTAAACCTAATTTGATATTTTCTGCTGTTATAAATTGCAGTCGATAGGTTGCATATCCATAACCTGATTGATCTTCATTTCCTTTGTATTTATTCCATGAACTGGGAATCTGAATATACTCGTTTGATGACTTGGTTTCAGCTTTACCGGGAGCTATGAGTTGATTCCAGAAGAATTCCCATTGACCATCTAAACGAACGACACTATTTTCAAGTTTCACTCGGGTTAAGTCCATAACACCTGATTCAGCCATAGTTTTAATCTCAGGTCTTTGAGCAGAACACGCTCCAAAAATGAATGATATTAATATTATTATCATGATAATATGTAGCTTGTATTTATACATCAAATTCACCTCGTGATGTTAAAGCATTCCTTATATAATAATCGCCTTAATTTTAAATATTTTAAGTTTTATTATAATTATAATTAAAAACTGTTTTTATCTAAAACATATACTTCTTAATTTATTTCTTGCATGTGAAATTTCAATATGTTAATATAAATTTAAGCAAAATTTTGCTCTGTCGTAAAAATTGCGACATGTAAAAAATTATCGAACACCGTGATCTGTTTTAAGAGATCCAAGCTGAGATATTTCAAAGATATCATAGCCTTGGGTCTTTTTTATTATCCGAGGCTAGAAATGGAAAGGATGATAAAATGCAGATTAAGAAAAGAAGTCTATCAATTATAGCCATAGTTTGTGCTATATACGCAGCTCTAAATCCGTTTGATTTTACAGCGACTCAGGTGATTTTAAGTACAGCCTTAATAGCTGGAATCTCTTTATGGGCAACTGCAGCAATCGACAAATCTATTACTAGTATTGCCCTTTTATCTATCTTTATTCTAGTTGGTAAAAACGCACCCACAGAAATTATAGGATTTATTTGGTCGGATACGGCTCTGCTTATTATGGCAACATCCCTACTTTCAGTTGGGATAACAAGGACAGGCCTTGTTGAAAAACTAGTTGGCAAGATACTAGAAAAAACAGGCTACAAGCTAAATGTCCTATTAGTGCTTCCTTATATTTTAGGAATTGTTTTAATTTTCCTAATTCCTCAAGCCTTTGCAAGGAGCGTAATACTAGCCAGATTCTTCTATAACATCTTGAGCGATGATAAGAAGTATTCTAAGACAAAGCCAGTCCTACTCTTTAATGTGTTTTGGGCGGTTTCAATAACATACATGCTCTTCTCAAATGGAGATATCGTTTTAAATCAATCAGCTATTAGCTTCGGAGGTCAGATGGCTACGGCAGAGCTTTATTTTGGAAACTGGACACCTCATATGTTTGTACCAACACTTATTTTATGTGTGATTACTTTCTTTCTTACAAAGCTTATCTTTAGGAAGGAACTTGCAGAATTTGATGCAGATATGATTGTTTTTTCTAAGCAGGAAAAAGATATAGAAGGAAAGAAAACAGGAATCCCAACAATTCTTATGCTGGTTGTAATCTTTCTTTGGATGACAGTAGGAGTCCACGGCATCTCTGAATGGCTTGTGGCCTTAGTGGCAGTAATTATTATGTATGCGATAAAGATTTTAACAAAGGAAGATCTAAAAGAAATCAATCCAAGGTTTATAATCTTCTTAACAGCAGCCTTTTCAATAGGAAAGGTAATGGGGGCTAATGGAATTTCTCAAGTAATCTTTGACTACCTACAAGCGATTATTCCGCCAGGAGATTCACCGTTCTTCCTACTAGCCTTGGCCCTAGTTACCATGGTTCTTCACGTGCTTATAGGTTCAGCCGTGGCTACGCTTTCAGTAGTCCTACCGCTTTTTATCCCACTCGGTCTTGCAAGTGGTTATAGTGTAGCAGTTATAGTACTATTAAATTATATTGTGGTAAACATCCACTTCTTACTTCCTCATCATCATGCTAATATGATGATAGGAGTAGGAAAGGGCTATTATGATGATAAGATTATGTTTAAAAATGGGATAGTCATGATGCCAGTTACATTTTTAGTCCTAGCACTTTTATATATACCATGGTGGAATTTTATTGGATAGGAGAAATAAAATGAGAAAATTTAAATATTTAAACAAAGTGCTCGATACATCAAGAACCATTATTTGCGGAATTGTAAATGTAACTCCAGACTCTTTTTCAGATGGAGGCAAGTGGTATAGCTTTCAAAATGCTGTAAACAGAGGAGTTCAGCTGGTTGAAGAAGGCGCTGGAATGCTTGATATTGGAGGAGAATCTACAAGACCAGGCTCAAGCCCAGTTTCTTGGCAAGAAGAACTTGATAGAATTTCTCCTGTTATTAAAGAGTTGAAAAAGAGGGTAGACGTGCCAATCTCCATCGATACCTGGAAATCACAAGTAGCTAAGGGGGCTATTGAAGCAGGGGCAGACATTATTAATGATATAACAGGTCTTAGAGGAGATTTAAATATGGCTGAAGTCGTTGCAGAAACAAAGGCAGGTCTTATCCTTATGAACAATCCAGTTACCTACAGGCCAGACCACCCTTCATCTATAATTTTCCCAGTTTTCGGCGAAGCGAAAATGAATGAAGAAGAGTTGGGTAGATATCAAGGTAAGACAATAGAAGAACAAATGATGCAATTTTTCTATGATTCAATTGAGATAGCAAAGAAGGCTGGCATCGAAAAAGAACACATCATGCTAGACCCAGGGATTGGCTTTGGTCTTACTAGGAAAGAAAACCTCCAGCTCTTAAATAGGATGGATCTTCTTCATAAAGACGACTACACAGCCTTTGTAGGAGTCTCTAGAAAAAGATTCATCAACAACCTCCTAGACGAAGCTGGCTATGATATGGAAGGGGAGGAGTCAAAAACACATGTCTTAAAAGATGAGGGATCTGCAGCCCTAACAGTTCTAGCCGCTTCCCAGGGGATAGAGGTTTTAAGAGTTCACAATGTAAGAGCCTCAAAGCCAGCTCAAATAGTAGCAGATGCAGTAAGACTAGCAGAACTCGACACAGGTGGAGATTTATCAGCCTATCAAGTAGTAAATTTTAAGAATCATTATAAAAAATAAGTAAGCAAGTTATAGTCAAGAGTTGGACTTAAAAATGGATTGGTCTGCTCAACACCCGTATAAGTTGCTATTTGTATTTTTCCTCAATCGGGCGTCTACCAGTGCAGACTGTAGCATTTGTGGTTATTTAGAGCCTCTTTCAGTTGTTCTTTTTTCCGTCCTATTTTTAAAAGAAATACTGCAACCAATTCAAGTTCTTGGTGCAATATTAATTATCGGTGGTGCAGTATTTGCTGAAGGAATATTGAAACTAAAAAAATACAAAATAACAGCACTTCGTTATCTTGAGCGGCCTTTTTTTATTTTGCCAACGCAAAATAAATTACGTTGGCAAAACTACTAAAATATATTATTTAATTCTCTTAAACCCTTGGGTTACCTAGATAACAGAACAACTGTTTCTACATGTGGTGTCTGCGGGAACATATCTACGGATTTTACTCGTTTGATTTCATAGCCTTTTTCTAAAAAGAATGGTAAATCCCTTGCTAGGGAAGTAGGTTTGCAGGAGACGTAGATAAAGGATTTCGGCTCAAAATCTAGGATCTTCCATATGGCCTTAGGGTGGATACCGTCTCTTGGTGGGTCTAGGATAATTACATCTGGTTTTTCCGTTAATGTATCTACTTGTTCTAAAACATCTCCTGCTAAAAACTCGCAATTTTCAATACCGTTTAATTTGGCGTTTTCTCTGGCGGCTATGACGGCTTCTTCCACCAATTCAATACCTACGACTTTATCGGCACAAGGGGATAGTACTTGGGCAATGGTGCCCGTGCCACAGTATAGGTCGTAAAGAACCTTGTTTTTGCCTGTACCCACAAAGTCTTTTACCACGGAATACAATTGCATAGCCCCAATGGTATTCGTTTGAAAGAAGGAATAGGGTGTAATCTTAAAGGATAAATCATATAGTTTATCTGTAATAAACCCTTGTCCATAAAGGATTTTCCCACTATCTTCTTGAACTACATCTGCTAAGCTATCATTTACTGTGTGTATAATGCCTTTAATTTGCCCTTTTAAAGGCAAATTCAGTATGGTATCAACTAAGCTTTCCTCGTCAATAGCCCCTTGGGAGCTGGTTACAAAGTTTACCAGGATTTCTCCTGTCATAATGCCCTTTCGAAGAACTAAATGACGAAGTAAGCCTAGGTGGGTTCTTTTGTGATAGTAAGAATAATTATTTTTTTTAGCATAAGAGAGGACTGCTTTTAAAATGTCTCGAAAATCTTCGTCTACTAATATGCAAACATCAGTGTTTACGATGTCATACATACTGCCTCTCTTGTGAAGGCCAAGGGTCAAAGGTCCATCTTTGTATTCATCCCCAAAGGAGAACTCCATTTTATTACGGTATTCATAGGAGTTCTTTGAGCCTTCTACTCCTTCGTATATTTCTTCTATATTAAAACCTTTTAATATATCTAAAATAAATTTTTTCTTTAGTAATAACTGATCTTCGTACGTGAGGTTTTGATAAGTACAGCCTCCGCACTCTTCAAAGACAGGGCAGGGTGCATTTACTTCATTAGGAGCACTTTGTAATTTTTCTATTACAATTGCATCCATTTTATCTCTTCTCTTCTTTTTTACTTTTACTGTAAGCTTTTGACCAGGTATTGCATTTTTAATTGTGATTTTTTTATCTCCTTCAATATGGGCAATGCCTTTATTGGGGAATTTTATATCATCGATTGTAATATCTATTGTTTCTCCTTTTTTTACCATAGCTTCCTCCATAGAATTTAATATAAAATATAATTAATTTATGGTAACACATATTCATAAATATAGTAATATGTAAATTAAGCTATTGAATTTTTGTCAATTTAGTATAAAATAGTAGTTGGATTAGAAAGGGGACTTTCAAACTTGAACTTAAAATCGCATATTATTTTAGCAAACTATATATCAGATATCTTAGAAGATCAAATTGATATAAAAATCGAAAGAGACATGTTGGAACTAGGTGCGGTATACCCAGACTGTAATCTTAAAAAAAGAGTCCGAATACATAATATAAAGCAAGTCTATCATAATTATGAACTACAATCAGAAAATATTATCAATAAGAATAAAAACAAATGGGGAGTCTCCTTTACATTAGGTATGTTATCTCATTATGTGTGTGATTCTTTTTGCTTGGCTCACAATAAGAGGATGCGAAGCATCGGTGATTTTAGAAAACACGTGAGATACGAAAATAGTTTAGCCGAGTACATATATGATTATCAATTAAAAGATGATGTAAGGGAAAAAGTTCAAGAAAACTTTTTTACAAGCCTAAATTTTGATATTTATGATTTTCTTGGAACAAAACATAGTGATTACTTAAATATGGAAAATAGAGACTATCAAAAGCAATTTGTGACAGATGTAGAGCATGCAATATCTTGTAGCGCTATTGTATTATGTGGATTTATTTTTGAATTAGAAAAAGCAGATTGCCCAGCAGTAGAAGTTTTGCATGTATAATAGTAAACTATTTAGTTTGGATGAATAACAGCTATCATAAGGTAGCAATATAAAGAAGCTATTTTTTAAAAGTAGCTTCTTTCGTTTATTTAATCAGGTGGTCAGGTGGTCAGGTGGTCAGGTGGTCAGGTGGTCAGGTGGTCAGGTGGTCAGGTGGTCAGGTGAAATCAGCGGTCGCGGAGCGACCTGCTGATTTCACTTAGAACTTAGAACTTAGAACTTAGAACTTAGAACTTAGACGAGGTGAATATATGGGAATCATCGATTTACATTGTGATACGATCAAAAAGATTTATGAGCTACAAGAAGAGAGTCTTTATGAAAACTCTTACTCTGTAGATATTAAGAAGTTAATTCATGGTAAGGTAGATGCTCAGTTCTTTGCTATGTTCTTAAATAAAGCTTGGATAGAAGAACAAAAGCTAGATATCTACAAATATACAAAAGAATTTTATAAGGTATTTGTTAAAGAATTGGAAGAAAATCAAGAATATATTAAACTAGCAAAAAACGATTCGGATGTAAAAGCCAATAGGGAAAAGGGAATACTATCCGCTTTTTTAACTATAGAAGAGGGGCATTTTTTAGAGGACAAAATAGAGAGATTAGAGGAATTTTATGAATTAGGTCTCCGACTGATTACACTTACTTGGAATTACGAAAATTGCATTGGGTATCCAAATTCTTATGATAAAAATGATATGAAAAAGGGTCTAAAGAATTTTGGGTTTCAGGTAGTAGAAAAGATGAATGAATTGGGAATGATTATCGATGTATCTCATTTGTCGGATGGCGGTTTTTACGATTGTATAAAGCACTCTAAAAAACCAGTTATTGCATCACATTCTAATGCAAGGGCCATTACCAATGTGCCTAGAAATTTGACAGACGAAATGATGAGTTTACTAGCGGATAAAGGCGGCATTATGGGCCTTAATTTTTGTCCCCATTTCTTAGGAGAAGGGGAAACAAGTAAAGTTGAGGATATGATTAGGCACACAAAACACATCAAAAACAAAGCGGGAATAGATGTATTGGCATTAGGGACAGATTTTGATGGAATAGATGGAGAGCTTGAAATTAGCAATATTGGTGAAATGAATAAACTTTTAATTGCTTTAGATCGTGCAGGATTTAAAACAAATGAAATTGAAAAAATTTCATATCTTAATGCTGAGAGGATTATAGAAGAATGTCTAAACTAGGAGTGAATCAATTGAGAGAGAGTATTACCGAAGCGAAACGGATTGTTATAAAGGTTGGAACATCCTCTATCACCTATCAAAGTGGAAAGATTAATTTGAGAAAAATGGAAGAGCTCACAAGAGTGATTTCCGATTTGCAAAATAGCGGAAAGGAAATGGTACTCGTATCTTCTGGTGCTGTAGGAGCAGGTATGGGGAAAATAGGAATTAGTGAGAAACCAAAAGAACTCCCTATGAAACAAGCAGCAGCTGCAGTTGGCCAAGCAGTACTTATGCGATTATATGAAAAATTCTTTAATGATTACAATCAAAATATTGCACAAATCCTTTTAACTCGAGACGTATTTAGCAGCAAAATCAAATCAAACAATGCAATTAATACTTTTGATGCTTTATTTAAAATGGGAATCATACCTATTGTAAATGAAAATGATACGGTTTCGACAAGTGAATTAGAAGGGGATCGAATAGGGGATAATGATACTCTTTCGGCAATGGTTTCTGGTTTAACAAAAGCAGATGTTCTCCTTATTCTTTCAGATGTAGAAGGTTTGTGTGATTCTAATCCTTCGAAGAATCCACAAGCCAAGCTGATTACTTATGTCGATCAACTGAATGAAGAAATCTATGGCTTTGCTGGAGATTCTGAGACTGAATTTGGCACAGGAGGAATGATCACGAAGCTAAATGCTGCAAAACTTGCAGCCCAAAGATCTATTCCTACAGTGTTAGCGTCATCTCAAAATGTGAATAATATTTATGAGATATTAGAAGGCAAAGAAATTGGGACATATATTAGTGAAGATTGTCTTCAAAACAGATAAGTAGAAAGGCGTGTTTCTTAAACTTGATTAAAAAATTTGCAAAGTACTATAGACCTCATATGAAGTTGTTTTATTTAGATTTTGGCTGTGCTTTTATAATGTCCTTAATGGACTTACTTATTCCTGGTTTAATTGCCTTATTAATTGATGATGCAATACCAAATAAAAATTTAGACAATCTCATGTACATATCCTTTTTTATCCTTATTATTTACGCTTTAAGGTATGTTTTAAATTATATTGTAACCTACTGGGGACACGTCCTTGGGGTTCGAATAGAATCGGATATGAGAAGTGATTTATTTCATCATATACAAAAATTATCCTTTAGTTATTTTGACAATACGAAAACAGGGCATATTATGTCTAGATTAGTCAATGATTTATTTGATATTGCTGAGTTTGCACACCACGGACCTGAGGATATATTTATAGCTTCAGTTACTTTAATTGGTACCTTTATTATTATGGTACTAAATAGCTGGAAGTTGGCCTTAATCACTTTTTCTTTAGTGCCTGTAATGATTGCTTTCACCATATTAAAAAATAAAAAGATGCGAGCTGCTTTTAGAGAGTCTAAAGTAAGAATAGCAGATATTAATGCGCAAATTGAAGACAGCATCTCAGGAATAAGAGTTGTTCAATCTTTTGGCAATGAGAATTATGAAAGAGATAAATTTGAAGTAGGAAATAATGATTATAAGGAAATCAAAGAAGACTCTTATAAATATATGGGGGAATTTCATTCAGGTATTGGATTCTTCTCTAATATATTAAATTTAGTGGTGATCTTTTTCGGTGGATTGTTCGTCTATTACGATCAAATCAGTATGGGTGTATTTGTTCAATTTATGTTGTACATTTCCATCTTCTTAGAGCCTATAAAGAGAATTGCAAACTTGATGGAGACTTTCCAAAAAGCTGGTGCAGGCTTTGGACGTTTTATACAAGTAATGAATATTCATCCTGATATTGTAGATGCTCCCAAGGCTAAAAACATGGGCAAGGTAAAAGGGGAAATTACATTCTCAAATGTAGGATTTAAGTATAATGATAGTGAACAAGTATTGTCAAATATCAATCTAAAGATTCATCAAGGTGAAACCATTGCTCTAGTAGGACCATCTGGAGCTGGAAAAACCACAATATGCAGCCTAATCCCCAGGTTCTATGAAGTTACAAGTGGAAAGATGGCAATAGATGATATGGATATTCGAGATGTAACTTTAAAAAGTTTAAGAGAAAATATTGGCATTGTCCAACAAGATGTATTTTTATTTGCTGGTACCATCAGTGAAAACATTCGATATGGAGATATTGATGCTACAGAAGAAGATGTCATTCGCGCTGCAAAACTTGCCAATGCACATGAGTTTATTTCAAAACTGCCTAATGGTTATGATACTTTTACAGGTGAAAGAGGCGTCAAATTGTCTGGTGGACAAAAGCAACGAATCTCTATTGCAAGGATCTTCTTAAAGAATCCATCAATTTTAATTCTAGATGAAGCTACATCTGCCTTAGATAATGAAAATGAACGCATAATACAAGAATCCTTTGAGCTATTATCTAAGAGTAGAACTACACTAGTAATCGCCCACAGATTAGCCACGGTACAAAATGCAGATCGAATCATCGTCCTAACCGACGAAGGAATCACCGAACAAGGCACCCATCAAGAATTAATCGATTTAGAAGGCGTGTATAAGTCTTTATATGATGCACAGAAACTACAGTAGATACTAGTCTCTAGATGCTAGTCCTTAGTCTCTAGCATAACACAGCTACCTCCGGTAGCTAAAAACACCCGCAAGGAATCCCTAAAAGCTAGTGACTAAGGGCTAAAGACTGACCTGAAAGAAATGACCCCTGAACCAGCGACTGCTTCTTGAGTTGCTTTTTCCCCTAATATAGTTATATAATAAAACTAAGACAGAGTGCGGAGGAGATTGTAATGAAAAATTTAATTAAAATAGGAACAGTAGTGCTTTCAACGGCACTTACAGTACTAGGTATACTTTATGTGATCGACAAGCAACAACAGAAGAAAATAGGCGGTAGATTGGTGAAGGTGGATTATAGGTTTTCGAAAGAGTTTGAGTAAGGTGGTAAGGTGGTAAGCAAAACCAACAGGCCACCATTGGTGGCATAGGTTTTGCTTAGAACTTACTTAAGGACCCAAAAGGAATCCCTAAACCTAACTGCTGACCGCTGGTGGCAAAATAAAAGAATGGTCCATGGAGCCATTCTTTTATTTATAAGGTATGAGTTTTTTTTCAAGCCAAGCAACTATTGCATACATAGTACCTGCGGATACTGCTAATACGACGGTGCTCGTCATTACTAAGTCTAATTGGAAGACTTGACTGCCGTAAATGATGAGATAGCCTAAACCTGCTTTTGATACTAAAAACTCTCCCATGATAACTCCTACCCAGGATAAGCCCACATTGATTTTTAATGCACTTGCAATAGTTGGATAAGTAGCAGGCAGTAAAACTTTCGTAAGTACTTGTTTTTTGGTGCCACCAAATGTCTCTACTAAGGTAATTTTTGCTTTATCCACTTCTTTAAAGCCTGTGTATACACTTGTTATGGTTACAAACAAGGAAATCAGTAAGGTCATTACGATGATGGATGCTGGACCTGCACCAACCCATACTAGGATAACTGGCCCAAGGGCTACTTTAGGCAAACTGTTTAATACGACTAAGTAAGGGTCTACAACTTCTGAGAGGAAAGGCGACCACCAAAGTGCAATAGCAATAAGCGTGCCCGCAATGGTACTGACTACAAATCCTATAACAGTTTCTGCTACTGTGGTAAACAGATGCTTAAAGAGAGTACCTGATGCTAAAAGAGATCCAAATGTATCTACAATTTTACTCGGTTGGCTTGTAATGAAGGCGTCAACCCATTCTAGGTTCGCTGCTACTTCCCATAATAGGACAAAGAGCACTAATATCATAATACGGGTAATCAATACCATACGCTCGTTTTTCTTTATTTTACGTAAATATCTTATGTGTTCATCTGAATATTGATTATCATTGTACATGTATATCAAGCTCCTTCCATATATCATTATAGTAATTCATAAATTCTGGAGCTTTTCTATTTTGACTTGGCGTACCATCTGTCCCAGTCAATATAATATCATGTATTTTTTTGATTTTTCCTGGTCGCTGTGTCATAATGACTACCCGATCTGCTAAGGAAATAGCCTCTGTAATGTCGTGGGTAACCATGACTGCTGTTTTAGCTTCTCTTTTGATGATAGAACCAATATCATCCGTTACTGCCATTCTCGTCTGATAATCTAAGGCAGAAAAGGGTTCGTCTAGAAGCAAGATTTCGGGATTCACTGCTAATGTTCGAATTAATGCAGCTCGTTGTCTCATGCCACCAGACAATTGGTTTGGATAATGATTCTTAAACTTGGACAAACCATAAGTTGTAAGTAAGGATTCTGCTCTTTCCTTATTTTCAATTGTATCACGTCCCTGAATTTCTAATCCTAGATATATATTGTCTAAAATCGTCCTCCAAGGAAAAAGGTGATCGTCTTGTAACATATAGCCCATTCGGACGTGGTCATCGCAGTAAATAATCTCACCTGAGGATGGTTGAACTAAACCAGCTAATATTGATAATACCGTAGTCTTGCCGCATCCACTTGGCCCTACTAATACGATGAATTCTCCTTCATTAATGTGTAGAGAAAAATCCTCTATAGCTAATGTCTCTCCATTTCTAGTATGAAAAATTTTTCTTAAATTTTTAATTCGTGCCGCTGGAGTAGGCATTGATCCACCTCCAAATCATTTAATTGTCTCAACAGCCTTCTCTGCAAAAGATGTATTTACAAGATCAGAATATGGTGCTCTTGCATCTAATTCACCTGCAGAATCAAGAATATTTTGTAAGTGATCAAAAGAATGTTCGCTTAATATTGGAGTGTTATTCCATGAGTCTTGATCTTTATATCTTTTTACTACAGCGATCAAATCATCCATTTCTGTATCTGGGAAAAATTCAATAATCGCCTCTGCAATTTCTGTATAAGAGTGTTCTTGCACCCAAAGTTGACCTTTGTAAATAGCATTAGTGAATCCTTGAATTTCGTTAGGATTTTCTGCCATAAAACTTTTTGTAGCATTAAAACAAGTATATGGTACTTCACCACTTGCTAAGCCAAGGGAAGCTACTACATAACCAACACCTTCTTTTTCTAGTGCTAATGCTGTAGGCTCAAATAAAGATACATAATCTCCAGTACCACCTTTAAAGGCACCAGCTAATGCTGCGAATTGGATACTTGTATCCATATTCATATCTTTTACAGGGTCGACTCCGTTTTCCTTAAGAACCCATTCTAAGCTCATAAGAGGCATTCCACCTTTTCGACCACCTAATACATGCTTTCCTTTTAATTTTTCAAAAGTAAAGTCTGGATCAGGTTCTCTAGCGACAATAAAAGATCCGTCTCTCTTTGTTAATTGAGCAAAAGAAATGGCATAATCTTCTTTACCTTGATTATAAACATAAACAGATGCCTCCGGACCACAAAATCCAATATCTGCATCTCCCGAAATAACGGCAGTAAGTACTTTGTCTGCACCTTGGCTGTTTGTAACTTCTAATTGCAAGCCCTCTTCTTCAAAGAAACCTTGGCTAATCGCTGCGTAGAGTGGAGCATAGAAGATAGAATGGGTAACTTCTGCGACTTTGATGGTTTTAAGCTCTTGTTTTTGGCATCCTGCAAAGGAAAATAACAAAAGAGTAATAATAAGTAGGGGAGCAATAAGTAAACGACTTTTCTTCAAAATAGTAACCTCCTTTATGTTTTGATACTGTCATTATATTCAAGGGGAAAAAAGTGGTGAGTATTTTGGTAGAAAATTATTAGTACCATGAATTAGTTGGCAGGTATGAATTTATAAAAAAATAGTATAATAGTAGGGACGAAATAATTAGAATGCTGCTTTCTATAATAGAGTGGTTTTTTAGAAGAGGTGGTACTAAAACAATATGAAAAGTATGATTTTTTTTGGTGCAGGGGCCTCAAAATCAGAAGGAGCGCCTTTACAAGATGAATTGTTTTCTGCTTATTTTAATGAATGTTCGAAGGATAAAGACAGATATTATAATGTCTTACAAGATTTTTTTATGAAAGCTTATAATCTGGATGTAAGAAATACAAAAGTATTTCCTACTTTCGAAGAAATTCTAGGATTGCTTTATTCAGCAGAGAAAAGACGAGAATCGTTTTACTTTAATACAGAAGAAATCAAAGAGGGCATCATATTTTCCATGGCAGAAATTTTAGACCGCAAATTTCTCAAGGGTAGTACTTATCACAATCAACTTATCGAGAAACTAAAAAAAGAGCAGCTTCTTATGGATGTGATTTTCATTACCACAAATTACGATTTGCTCCTAGACAGTGCAATACTGTCTAATGGATTAGACATCGACTATGGGTTTAAAAATATTTATAAGCATCAATCGGAGTGTTTGCCTTTGTATAAGATTTTTGGGTCTTTAAACTGGAAATATTGTGATGTGTGCGATAATTTTTTAATATCTTCTCAGATCGAAGACGGAATGCTCAAGAGCATCATTAAAGAAGATTACGCTTGTAATATCTGCCATAATCAGTTTAAATCCATTATCGTTCCGCCTACTTTTTACAAAGAAATAAGTAATTATTATCTAAATAATATTTATCATAATTTAAATAAAGGCTTATATGAAGTAGAAAATATCATTTTTTGTGGTTATTCCTTTCCTGATGCAGATCTCTATATTAAGTTTATACTAAAACGAGCGGAACTATATAAAGACAAACCCTTTAATATCATCATCATCAATAATTATGAGGGAAAACTACCAGAAAAAATTGAAAAAGAAAAAGATAAGTATAAGCTTTTCTTTAATGGAAATATTCATTATACGAATCACTCTTTCCAAGATTTTTGTAAAGAACCAGAAAGATTCATTCCTCATTAAAGTTTTGTATAAAATTAAAATTGAATAAGAGAGCAAATTTTGTCTTAGTTTATTATTTATATGCTTTCTATTATTTTTATACCTTCTCTGCATATACATATACAAAGGATTATATAAGTTTTACTGTATAAGAGGAGGGAGAGCATGATTGAATTAGATAAAATTATTGCAATTTTAAAGTATTGTGGACCTCAGACTTATAATGATTTATTATTTCAAGGATTCCAAGGAAATGAATCAGACCTGGAGCAATTAGTATCAAAAGGGATATTATTTAAATATCATAGCCATTACCACTTATATGAGCAATAAATTTATTCATCTATTTCATTTTTTACAAGAATGGGGTACAATATATCAAGGTGCCAAAAA
Organism: Alkalibaculum bacchi; assembly: GCF_003317055.1. Taxonomy (NCBI): domain Bacteria; kingdom Bacillati; phylum Bacillota; class Clostridia; order Eubacteriales; family Eubacteriaceae; genus Alkalibaculum; species Alkalibaculum bacchi. Next base: position 78,339 of record NZ_QNRX01000009.1, on the reverse strand, counting down.
ACAGACGGAGTTGATATAGTGAAAAAAGTATTAATTTTTTCAGCCTCAACAGGTGGAGGACATAATATCGCAGCGAAATCCTTGAGAGAACACTTTGAAGCTTCTGCTTGTGATGCGATTACATATGACGCTTTTAAAGAAACCAGCAGTATATTGGACAATGTGATTTCAAAAGGTTATGAAAAAATTGTTCAAATTACGCCTCGTACATACGGTAGATTGTATCGAGCTGCAAATAATGAAACATTAAGCCATTATGTCATCGCAGTAATAACAGATATCGCTGAAAAAAGGCTTTTAAAGATTATTCAGTCTGAAAACCCAGCATTGATTGTGGTCACACATCCTCTTGTAACAAACGTTTTAGGAACGCTTAAAGGAGAAGGCGAATTTGATACGCCGATCATTTCAATTGTCACAGATTATATGATTCATAGGGCATATCTCAATAAAAATGTAAGTGCATATATCGTAGGAAGTGAGTACACAAAGGAAGATATGATAGAAAAAGGCGTGCCAGGCGACAAAATCTACCCTTATGGTATTCCAGTAAGAAAGTCTTTCTTAGATTATAACTCAAAAATCATAAAAGATTACGAAGTGGATCTATCTGTATTGTTGATGGGTGGCTCAATGGGAGTTTCACAGGTAGAAAAGGCATTGTCTAGTCTACTGAAAACAAAGCATTATTTAAAAATTATTGTGGTATGCGGAAATAATGAGAAACTAAAGAAGAGAATTGAAAAATTAGTTCAGGAAGAAGAAACAACTAAAAAAATCGAAATTCATGGCTTTGTAGAACAAATTCCAAAACTAATGGATATGGCGGATGTAATTATAACAAAACCAGGTGGGCTGACTACTACAGAAGCAATTATAAAAAATATTCCCATGATTATTCCTTACTATATACCTGGACAAGAAGAAGAAAATGCAGATTTTCTACAAGAAACAGGCATGGCCATTAAAGTAGATCATATTGAGGATATTACTAGCGTAGTAGATCATCTAGTAACCAATAAGGATATTTTAGATAATATGGCTAAAAATATGTCTGAATTGTCAAAAGAACAATCCATAGAACGCATTATAAAGCTAGGTAATGAGCTGATGAACAAATAACAGTGAACAATGAAAAAATGAATAATTAGTAAAAGATGCTCTTCGCTTTTGCGAGGAGTTTTATATTTTAGCAGAAAGCGGAAAGTTGAATGCGGAACTCTCTTTCGGGTCATTCTTAACTATTTTTTCCAATATACCAACTTATAAAGTTCCGCATTCCGCTTTCTACTTAAAATTAAATCCCCAGTGCCATACTACATATACTAAAATATGTAATTAAAACCAAGGCATCTAATATAGTGCTGATCATGGGATTGGCCATAATCGCAGGGTCTAACCCTATTTTCTTGGCGAGAATAGGCAAAGACGAACCGATCAATTTTGCTACCGTAATCGTTGCGATTAAAGTAACACTTACAATAAGAGATATATCTAAAGGGTAATGGCTGAAAAAAATTAAGGAGATAAAATTAAGTATCGCTAATCCTATACCTATGGAAATACTGACTCGCAATTCTTTCCATAGTACTTTGAATATGTCTTTAAAAACGACATCTCCTACAGCTATAGAACGAACCATTAAAGTTGAAGCTTGAGACCCAGCATTCCCACTAGTTCCCATCAGCATTGGAATGTTAGCGCTGAGAAGTATGACACTGCTTAATAGAGAATCATAACCTTCCATAATTGCTCTTGTGAAGGCAGCGGATATCATTAGAATAGCTAACCAAGGAAAACGTTTTTTTACTAAATCCTTGACAGAAGTATCTAAATAGCTTTCTTCATTGGCCTGCATACCTGCCATTAAGTGAAAGTCTTCTGTAACCTCCTCTTCCATTACATCGATGACGTCATCAACTGTGATAATACCAACTAATCGATTTTCTGAATCTACGACTGGAAGAGCCAGTAAATCGTAATCACGGAAAGTAGTTGCTACTGTTTCTTGATCTGTTGTTGTTGTTACAGATATAAAATCACTTTGCATAACATCTTCTATTTTGGCATATTCATCAGCTAAAATTAAATCTTTTAATGAGATTATCCCTTCTAGTTTTCGAAAGCGATCTGTAACATAGCATGTGTAAATCGTTTCTTTGTCATAGCCTATTTTTCGAATCCGGGCAATGGAATCTTTCACAGTCATTTGTTTCTTAAAATCGATAAATTCAATAGTCATAATACTGCCAGCAGAGTATTCAGGGTAATTAAAGAATTGATTGATTAATTTTCGTTCGCTTTCAGGAGTATTCTTTAAGATTTTTTTTACTAAGACGGCTGGAATTTCTTCAAGGTAGTCAATTTTATCGTCAAAGTTAAGCTCATTGACAATCTCTCTTAGTTCTTCTTCCGCAATTAACTCAGAAAATTTAGCCTGGTAAGCTGGCTCCATGTGAGAAAATACCTCAATGGCCATGTCTTTTGACAGCAATCGAAAAACCAGTAAGCTATGCTTGCTATTGAGTTCTTCCATGATCTCAGAGATATCAAAAGGGTGTAGTGTAGATAGATAATTTCTTAACTCCTTAAATTGTTTTTTGTCGATTAATTCTATTACTTGTTCCAAGGGAATCACCTCTTATTTTATTTTGCCGATTCCCATCCACAATATGTAAGCATGGATGGGTTAACGGGTCTTTCTAAATTGCCTTCTGGATTATCATCCATGATTACACCTCCATTCATCTATCTATTATAAATGTTTTTTTGTTCAATAAGCAAGGCAATAAAGCAATAGCTTACGAATTTTGCTTGTACAATAAGATAAAAATCGATATAATGCAGTATAGATGTAAAATATGGTCTTTTAAAAAGCCTGAAAAATATACAAATAAAGGCTTTCAGGTGTTTGTACAAGTGAAATTGTAGGGTTCATATCTATAGACCCTACATAGCGGTCACTAATGGTGACCTAACAGGTTTTACTTAGAACTTACAACTTATAACTTAGAACAAATGCGCGTAGGCGCTCTACACAGAGGAGTGATTTTGTTGGAAACAAATATGTCCACGGTATATAATCCAAAAGACATGGAAGAAAAAATATATTCTCATTGGGAGTCTCAAGGTTATTTTAAACCTGAAATCAATCCTAAAGGAGATCCATATACAATAGTAATGCCACCTCCAAATATTACAGGGCAACTTCATTTGGGACATGCTTTTGATGGTACATTACAAGATATTTTGACTCGTTGGAAGCGTATGCAAGGCTATGCAGCACTATGGCTACCTGGAACAGATCATGCTAGTATTGCTACAGAAGTAAAAGTAGTAGAGAAGATTCGCCAAGAGGAAGATAGGACCAAAGAAGAGATTGGACGAGAAGAGTTTTTAAATCGAGCTTGGGACTGGGCAACTGAATATAAGGGCAGAATTACCAATCAGTTTAAAAAATTAGGCGCTTCTTGTGACTGGTCTAGAGAAAGATTCACTATGGACGAAGGCTGTAGTGAAGCAGTAAAGGAAGCTTTTGTAAGATTGTACGACAAGGGCCTTATTTATCGTGGAAGCCGCATTATTAATTGGTGTCCCGATTGTAAAACCGCCCTTTCTGATGCCGAAGTAGAATATAGCGAGCAACAAGGTCATTTTTGGCATATTCGCTACCCAATTAAGGATAGCGATGAATATGTGATCGTTGCTACAACAAGACCAGAGACTATGCTAGGAGACTCAGGTGTTGCAGTAAACCCAGAGGACCAAAGATACAAACACCTTGTTGGAAAGACTGTAATTTTACCTTTAGTAAATAGAGAGATTCCAATCGTTGCAGATGACTACGTAGATATGGAATTTGGTACAGGTGTAGTAAAAATGACTCCTGCACATGACCCTAATGACTTTGAGGTAGGTTTAAGGCATAATCTTGAACAAATTAGGGTAATGAATGACGATGCTAGCATGAATGAACTAGCAGGAAAATATGAAGGTTTAGATCGGTATGAAGCTAGAAAGCAAATTGTAGAGGACTTGAGAGAGTTTGGTCTTCTAGAAAAAATTGAAGGCCATGATCACAATGTAGGTTCTTGTTACCGCTGCGATACAACTGTTGAGCCCATTATTTCTAGCCAATGGTTTGTAGATATGAAACCTTTAGCAGAACCGGCAATTGAAGCTGTAAAAAATAAGTCTACAAACTTTGTTCCAGATCGATTTAGTAAGATTTACTTTAACTGGATGGAAAATATAAAAGACTGGTGTATATCAAGACAGCTTTGGTGGGGACACCGAATTCCTGCTTATTACTGTCAGGATTGCGGTGAAGTAATGGTAGCCAAAGAAAAGCCAACTTCCTGTACAAAATGCCAGTCTCACAATATTTATCAAGATGAAGATGTACTTGATACTTGGTTTAGTTCAGCGTTATGGCCATTTTCTACATTAGGCTGGCCTAATGATACCGAAGATTTAAAGAAGCATTATCCTACTAATGTATTAGTAACAGCATATGATATCATCTTTTTCTGGGTAGCTCGGATGATCTTCTCTGGAATCGAACAAATGGGAGAAACACCCTTTAAGGACGTATATATCCACGGTTTGATTCGAGATTCGCAGGGTAGAAAGATGAGTAAATCCCTAGGAAATGGAATTAATCCTTTAGAAGTTATTAAGGAATATGGTGCTGATGTCTTAAGATTCACTATAGTAACTGGAAATGCTCCAGGTAATGATATTCGCTGGTCCGATGACAAAATCATCGCTAATCGTAACTTTGCCAATAAGATTTGGAATGCATCTCGATTTGTTATGATGAATATTCATGAAGATACTTTTGAGCAAGAAAGTCTTGCACTAGAAAATTTAGAAAATGCAGATAAATGGATCATCAGTCGATTAAATAAAATTACCTCTGAAATAACAGACAATATGGAAAAATACGAAATGGGTATTGCAGCTCAAAAGCTTTACGACTTTATTTGGAATGAATTCTGCGATTGGTATATTGAACTTGTAAAATCTAGATTGTATAATAAAGACGGTGGCAATAGCAAGATTGCAGCACAGTATACATTAGCTTTTGTCTTAAAAAATGCACTTAAACTTTTACATCCATTTATGCCTTTTATAACGGAGGAAATATATACTCATTTAGTTGATGAAGACACGATTATGAAAGCAGTTTGGCCTGTTTACAATGAAAAGTTTAACTTCCAAAAGGAAGAAGAGGAAATTGAACTCGTTATGGATATTATCAAAAGCGTGCGAAATATCCGAGCAGAGATGAATGTTGTCCCATCAAAAAAGGCAGAGATCCTCATAGTAGCCAAAGATCAAGCTATTGAACAAGTCATCTTAAATGGTAAAGGCTATATTATGAGTCTAGCAAATGCTACTGATGTTCGTGTACTAAATAAATCTCAGGTTCCAGACAATGTAGCAAGCAGTGTAATCAGTGGAGGAGAAATCTTTATTCCTTTAGCAGATTTAATCGACAAAGAAAAGGAAATTGAGAGGCTTAATAAAGAGAAGGCTTATCTTGAAAAAGAAGTAGACCGAGTAAATAAAAAGCTGGCCAATGAAGGTTTTGTAAAAAAAGCACCTCAGAAAATAATAGATGAGGAAAAGGCCAAAAAAGAAAAGTATGAGACCATGTTACAAAATGTAATAGAAATGTTAAACAAATACCTTTAGAGAAAACTCTTTAGCAGGGAGGCTTGTAGCCTCCCTGTATTTTATATAATAGGAAAGCCTATTTTTGACATTGGCTCCATAAGTTGCAGGGTTATTAAATAATGTAAGCAATCATGAAATAACTGATTAACAATTGTAAATAATGGTTAAAAATGGTAAATTACATGCTGATTTCGACAAAATACACTGTGAGCATGTGGTACTATAGACAGGCTGTTGTATTAAAATTATAATATACAATATTTATGTCGAATTAAAAAGGCAAAACTAGTGAAAGCTAGTGACGCAAAGCCAGAGTCTAAAGCTCAAGGGTAGCAAAGATCGTTCGGCCACTAAAACGCATATTTGAATATATGTTTTGAGTGGTTTTTTTAATGATTACTTTACTGTATAGAGCCTCAACTATAGATGGCAGTGTCGAAAAATGAAAAATGGTATGCGTTGAAAATTATCGAATTTTGTTTTATGATTAATGATATGCGGAAGGGGAGGTTTTAGATGGAAAATGTATATGATTGCATTAAGGAATTAAAGAATCAGATGAATAAATTAATCGAAGAAAATACTGATAATCTTCTAAGACCCGAAGTCATTGAAATTAGTCAGAAACTAGACAAGTTAATCTACGAAAGTATGACTGAAGATCAGTAGTTTTACTAGTGCAAAATATTCCATGTTCTCTTATATCTCTTTATGTCTTTTTTATCATGCGTCAAAAATATAATTTTTATTCTGATTACAAAAAAGACAATGTCTATTTTTAAGACAATGTCTCTATATTACTCATGTATTAAAGTATTGATGAGCTGAGTGTATAGTTTATCCCCGTTTTTTTCCCAATTTGAACATACGAATTCTGCTTGATTTTTGTTCACAACATTGAGCTTTATATCAATTAAAGAGACTTCATTTTCTAACAATACTAGGTTTACAATAAATTCTCCATCGCTCTGTTTTACATAAGAAGATTGATATTTTACCTGTCTAAGTACTTTGTCTTTATTTTGAGAGATGAACATTGTGATAATTTCTTTTATATAAGTTGGGATTCTACTTTCAAAGAGTTTAAGTGTAGATCTTCCTGGCTCAGAGATAGAGTAATAAGATACTCCAGCCTCCGACATTTCATAGATAAACGCATCTGTTTTAAGATTCTCAATCAGGAATTGAATATCAAAATAACTGATTTGTACATTTTCTAATATGATCTGTGTTATTTGCTCTTTTGTCATAGGTATGTTGAATTGAGACAAAGCAAATAAGATGATTAATTTGTTTTCTAAAATATTTTCAGAATCGAAATACATGACGCAAATCAGCCCCTTTATTAGTTATATTATATCACAATAAGCCGCAGATTGCCCTAGTTGCTTTGCAGCTTCGGTCGTTTAGAATAGCACTTTGCTTGTCAAAGAGCGAAGCGATGCAGAGAAGCATTAGTGATACCCATGTCAGACTTGCTCAAGAAGACGAGTGATGGCGAAGTCTGATTGGGTGCAAGTTACGACTGGCACTTGCTGTTTCGAACATTATAACAGAAAAAGCATATAATCGTAACTTTCATTATAGGAAGTTTAAATGTTAAAAACAAGCGAATTATGTAAATAGGAAAAAGAAATCTTATAAGATTATTTTTTATAAAAGATGAATAAGCTGGGACATTTCTAAATACTATTAAATAATAGATAAAATAATGGGAGGGGGATACCTTTGAAGGTATATTTTCTATCTAAAAAAACAATGGTCATCATAGCAGCGATTTTAGTTGTAATCATTTTATCATTAGTTTTTATGACTTCAAAAGGAGAAGGACTAGCATCTGTTTTTAATGCACAGGAGAAGTTATTGCCAATATACAGTGTAGACAAGGAGGATAAAACCATAGCCATATCCTTTGATGCTGCTTGGGGTGACGAATTTACTCAAGAAATATTGGATATATTAAAAAAGGAGGACATTAAGACTACATTCTTTTTAGTAGGCATGTGGGTTGACAAGTACCCTGAACAAGTTCAAGCCATTGCAGATGCAGGGCATGAAATTGGGAATCACTCTAGTTCACATCCAGATATGACCAAACTAGACAAAAATAAAATGAAAGAAGAGCTCAATAGTACAAACGAAAAGATTAGTAAGTACAAAGAGTTAGACACTTTTTTATTTAGACCGCCTTTTGGTGCTTATAACAATGATTTGATTAAAACCGTTGAGGAATTAGGTGGCTATACGATTCAGTGGGATGTAGACTCTTTAGACTGGAAAAATGAAGGCGCTGAGCAAATTGTCAATCGTGTAGTATCTAATGTAAAGCCAGGATCCATTGTCCTTTTCCATAATAATGCAGAGTATACTACTCAAGCTTTGCCAACAATCATTAAAGAGCTAAAAGATCAAGGTTATACTATTGTGCCTATTTCTGAACTCATTTATAAGGAAAATTATACAATGGATCATACGGGAAAACAAATTCAGAATAATGTTAAAAATTAAGATATTACATATACTAAACTAAAATGGAAATACGTAGGAGAAATTCATGAAAACAATAGGAATGATAGGAACTCATGGGAAAACATCAATTCTTTATATCTTAGAGCATATCTTGTTTTACGGCGAAAGAAATGTTGCTTCTTTAGGTGATTTGGGTTTACGAATGAACAAAAATAAATTGCCAAATGATATAGCTTGGATGGAAGCTATTGAAGAAATGAAAAAAAATGATGTAGAATTTCTATTGGTGGAAATACACGATAATACCATGTTTTTTGATATGGCTTTTGATTGTGTTATCCTAAGCGCAATGGATAAAAGCAAAAACAAGGATGTTTTAGAGGGGTATAAGCGCCTTATTTGCAATGCAAAATCTGTACTTCTAAATGCAGATAGTAAAGGTAGTTTAGAACTCATTAAAGGAATATCGAATCTATACGTCATAACTTATGGTCTAAATTCGAAAAGCACAGTTACAGCATCTACTATATATGTTTCAGAAGGCAGAATAGAATACAATTATTATTTACAACGAGGTGTTTTATCTGCGGGCAGTAAGGAAATAATGATACAAGAAATGCCCATTGTGTGCAATTTGCTCGGTTATCAAAATATATACAATACAATAGCTGTTATTACGACAGCTTTGTTATTTGATATAAATATAGAGGAGTCTGTAAAGGCTTTGACTTGTATAGAACCAATACAAAATAGGCTAGAGCTTCGAAAATACAAGGACATAACTTTTGTTTTTGATATGGCAAAAGACAACCGATCAATTAAGATGCTTTTTGAAACATTTCAGTATATTTATTATGAGCACTTGCATATTGTCATTTCTATGGAAAATCTTGAGGGCATCTTAAGTGGAGCCCTAGAGGAATTTCTGGAGGATTTTTCATATATTAGAAATTCCAATATTTATGCCGTAGGGAAGAGAAAGAAAATCTTAGATAATGCGAAAAAAGATATTTTAGTCGATGCACTTGTAAGAAATCATATTGATTTTCAATACTACAGTGATGTAAAGCAGTTTATTGGCAAAGATGCACTACGAAACGGGGAAGACTCATTGATTGTCTGTATTGGTTTTCATCATAGATTGTTCTAAATTGAAAGACAAGTGAATATAATATTTCATGATAACTTTTTGTTTATACTAGAAAGGAGAAAACAACTATGTCAGACAACTTAATAGAAAGCAACAAGGTCGTACTGATCGGCAAGATAGTCAGTGACTTTGAATATAGCCATACCGTATTTGGAGAAGATTTTTATGGTGTACTAATTGAAGTCCCTAGATTAAGCGAAAATGTAGATCAATTACCAATAATTGTATCAGAGCGGCTCTTGACCGATCAGAATTTTGCACAAGGAGATAAGGTATATATAAAAGGACAATTAAGGTCGTATAATAAAAAGATAGAGGATAAGAGCAAGCTCATCTTAAATATTTTCGCTAAAGACATCGAACCCTATGACGAAAATAGCGACGAAAAAAGCAATCCAAACTATATTTATTTAGACGGATACATCTGCAAACCTACAGTGTATAGAGAAACTCCCTTTGGCAGAGAGATTTGTGACATTCTCCTAGCGGTAAATAGGATGTATAACAAATCAGATTATATACCCTGCATCACATGGGGAAGAAATGCAAGATATGCAAAAAACATAGAAGTAGGCAATCATTTGAAGATCTGGGGGAGAATTCAAAGTAGAAAATATGAAAAGAAGTTTCTAGATGGCCAGGTCATTGAAAAGATAGCTTACGAGGTATCCATCTCAAAATTAGCTAAAGTAGATGATGAGGAAAACGATTACTTAGGCGTTGAGGAAGAGTAAATATTAATACATAAAATCTACATGTATGATGATGCATAATACTTCAATAGAATAGTAATGGAGATGAGTTCTGCTGTTAAGTATAGGAATCGTTGAATATTAATAAACCCCAGGTAAAGGGTACCTGGGGCATTCATATTATAAACCAAACTCTTCGGCAATTACTTTAATTGCTGTCTGCTGGTTTTCCGGATTAATCACGTATGAAATTTTAATTTCAGATGTAGTTACCATGTCAATTTCAATATTTTCTTTAGCAAGTAGAGCAAAGATTTGGGCTGCTACACCAGATTGACTTCTCATGCCGATGCCTACTACAGACAATTTAGTAATATCTTCTTTTGTATTTACTCTGATTTCAGGGTATTTTGATTCGAAATAGGATAATACCTCTTTTGCTTCTTTTAACTCGATTTTAGGCACAGTAAAAGAAACACTAACAGAATTATCCCTAGGAGATGTTTGACTAATCATATCAATATTAACGTCTTTTTTAGCAAGTCGACTAAAAATATCTGAAATTACTTGAATGCTATATGGAACATAATCCAAAGTAATTATTGCATCATTATTATCTATTGCCATGCCTGTAATAGCAGTACTTTCCATCATTTGTGCAACCTCCTTTATTATGGTACCTGGTTTTTCTTCTAAACTAGAAGCTACGTAAATTGGAATGCCGTACTTTTGACCAAGCTCAATGGCTCTTCCATGCATTACACCAGAGCCTAAACTAGCCATTTCTAACATTTCTTCGTAACTGATACGATCAAGTTTTTTTGCTTTTGAATACAACCTTGGATCTGTAGAATAGATGCCATCTACATCTGTGTAAATTTCACAAGGACATTGCAGTTTGCTAGCAATAGCCACTGCAGATGTGTCTGAGCCACCTCGTCCAAGTGTGGTAATATCTCTATGTTCATTTACTCCCTGAAAACCGGCTACGATGATGACTTTGTTATCTTTTAAATGATGTCTTAAAATCGTATCGTCAATATCGCTGATTTTAGATTTCATGTGATTGCCTACTGTCTTAATATTTACCTGAGGGCCAGTTAGGGATATGGCGTCACATCCTAATGCATTTAAAGTCATAGACAATAAAGAGATAGACACTTGTTCTCCAGTTGATATGAGCATATCTACCTCACGTTTTGGTGGATTTTTAGATATTTCGTATGCCATATCAAGTAACCGATCTGTGTTTTTACCCATGGCAGACACGACTACAATAATGTGGTAGCCCTCTTCTTTTTTCTTTATAATGCGATTAGCAACATTTTTGATTCGGTCTATGGAACCAACAGATGTCCCACCGTATTTCTGAACTACTATTTTCATAAAAATTCTCCCTCTAAGTTCTAATACAATTAATCAAGATTACCGCGTAAGTCTTCTAATAATTTTGTCTTAAGTTTCGTCTTATCATCCTTTTCCTTTATAACTCTAGCAGGAGAGCCTACTACTACAGTACCTGCAGGGACGTCTTTTGTTACAATAGAGCCAGCTGCAATGACTGCACCTTCTCCAATATGGACACCTTCTAAAATTACTGCATTTGCTCCGATTAAGACATTGTCTTCAATGATGACTGGCGTTTTACTTGGTGGCTCTAGGACTCCTGCAATAACTGCGCCGGCTCCTAAGTGCACGTTTTTTCCTAATTGACCTCTTGCCCCAACTACAGCGTTCATATCGATCATAGTGCCATCTCCAATATTTGCACCAATATTAATTACTGCGCCCATCATAATTACACAGTTATTGCCAATATGCGCGCCTTCTCGAATAAAAGAACCTGGTTCTACTCTAGAATTTATTCTCGTCACATCTAACATCGGAATAGCTGAATTTTTTCTATCATACTCTAATCGGTGAGATTCAATTTGTCCTTTGTGTTTGTTTAAGAAATTTTTTACTATATCCATTTCTGCAAAAATCACGCAGGATTCTGGGCTCCCGTAATATTCTAATCCTTCCAAGTCATTAGCTGAGAGATTGCCTTTTATGTATGCCTTAACAGGTGTAGTCTTTTTGATTGCTTTAATGTACTTAGCTAATTCATAAGGATCTGTGAAATCAAATCGTTCTTTTAATTCATCGTTCGAAGTCATAGAAAACTCCTTTCAAAAAAATTTCTTCTCAATATTAATTATGAATATTGAGCAAAATTATACGACATACTATATATTTTAGATTAAAATAAAGAGCGGCGACTTCACCGCTCTTTATTTTGAAGGAAATAAGTGTTTTATATTAGTTGGTATGTTGCTAAGACAGCTCCTAACCCTCCAACACTTTGCGCATATTATAAAGGCCAATTTTCTTGTCAGCAATATATTTAGCTGCTCTTACCGCGCCTTTCGCAAAAACTTTTTTAGATGAAGCACTGTGTTTGATTTCGATGACTTCATCTTCTCCAGCATAAATTACAGTATGATCTCCAGCAATAGTACCACCTCTTATAGCGTGGATACCGAGTTCATTTGATTGTCTTTTAGTAGATTTTCCTTCTCTTCCATAAGTAAACTCTAGGCTGTTATCTAAAGCGCCATTAATTTCATTGGCAAGCATTAAAGCGGTTCCACTAGGGGAATCTACCTTTTTATTATGGTGTTTTTCGATAATCTCTATGTCAAAACCTTCTAATTGCTTTGCTGCCTCTGCTACAATACCAAGTAAAACATTTACTCCTACGGACATATTCGCCGTCCTGAAAACGGGAATCGTTTTTGATGCAGCTATCAACGAAGCTTCATTTTCTTCTGTCAAACCTGTAGTGGCCATAACCAGTGGAATTTTATTTGTTAAAGCGTAATCTAATATGCTTTCAAAAGCGCTGTAATGAGAGAAATCGATAATTACATCAACTTTTTCTGTACAATCCTTTGGATTGATATAGACAGGGAAATTTGCCTTCTCGTTTTTCATGCGGTCAAAGCCAGCTACTACTTGCATTTGTCCTTCATTATTGATTATCTCTTGTAAAACATCACCCATTGCACCGTTACAGCCGGATAGTAAAACTTTAATCATCTTTTTAGCCTCCTATATTAAGCCGTACGCACTCATTTCATTTTTCAAAACTGCAAGATTCTTTTCTTCCATTTCAAGAAGCGGCATTCTCAAGTGACCTACTTCCATACCCATTACATTCATTGCCTCTTTAATAGGTATAGGGTTTGCTTCAATAAACAAAGCTTTATTAAGGCCATTCATCTTTAATTGGCAATCTAAGCTTTCTTTGACTTTGCCATCAAGATAGTACTGAACCATATTGTGTAAGTCCTTTGGAATGATATTAGCCGATACGCTAATGACGCCCTTTCCACCTAGAGAAAGAAGAGGGACAACTTGATCATCATTGCCTGAATAAATCGTAAAATCATTAGGAGTTAATCGGGCAATTTCTGCTACTTGTGAAATATCTCCACTTGCTTCTTTTACAGCTACAATATTTTTGATTTTAGCTAATTCAACTATTGTATCTACTGTAATATTTAAACCAGTTCTACTAGGAACATTATAAACAATGATTGGAATGTTTATGCTATCCGCAACTGCTTTAAAGTGTGCAATAATCCCTCTTTGTGTACTTTTATTGTAGTAAGGGTTCATCACTAAGACAGCGTCTGCTCCTACTTTTTCTGCAAACATAGACATTTCGATGGCCTGCCTCGTCTCATTACTACCTGTACCAGCGATAACGGGAATTCTCTTATCAATTACATCTACAGCAAATTTTATAAGTTGTCGTTGTTCATCATCGCTAGTAGTAGGTGTCTCTCCTGTAGTGCCACAGATTACAATGGCATCTGTACCTTCTTTAACGTGCCAATTCAGCAATTCTTCCAATTTATTGTAATTTACTTCATCCTTTGCGTTAAATGGAGTAACGATTGCTACAGCTGAGCCTTCGAATATAGCCATTTTATAACACCCCTTTAAATTAAATTATTTTGAATTAATGTTTCGGCAATTTGAACGGCATTTGTAGCAGCTCCCTTTCGGATATTATCTGCTACAACCCATAGGTTTACGCCACTGTCAATACTTTCGTCTCTTCTAATTCTGCCAACGTAAACTTCATTTTTTCCTGCAACATCTAAAGGTGTCGGATATTGAAGATTTTTAATATCATTTTTGACGACGATTCCTGGTGTTTTTTCCAGCAATGTAATGAGTTCGTCTAAGTCAAAGTCCTTTTCAAACTCTAAATTGATGGACTCACTGTGGCTGTAAAAAACAGGAACTCTAACAGTAGTTGCTGTAATGCGAATGCTATCATCATGTAGAATTTTTCTCGTTTCATTAATCATCTTCATTTCTTCTTTTGTGTAACCATTTTCTTCAAAAACATCAATATGTGGTAATATATTAAAAGCAATTGGATAAGGGTAGAATTTGTTTGGTTCTCCTTTGCTTCCTTCTTCAAGATCCTTATAGCCATTAACTCCTGAGCCCGATACAGCTTGATAAGTAGAATATACAACTCTTTTTATTTTATATGTTTCGTGTAGTACTTTTAGTGGAACCATAGCTTGAATCGTAGAGCAATTTGGGTTGGCGATGATGTTTTTATGCCATTTTAAATCTTCTGGATTTACTTCAGGTACAATTAAAGGTACATTTTCATCCATTCTCCATGTACTGCTATTGTCTATAGCAATAACGCCATTTTTTGCAGCAATAGGAGCGTATTTCTTACTAGTACTGCCTCCTGCTGAGAAAAGAGCGATATCAATATCTTTGTCAAAGGAATGCTCATTTAATTCTTCTACTGTATATTCTTTTCCCATAAAATGGACTTTTTTTCCTGCAGAGTTCGCAGATGCCATTGGATAAAATTGATCAATAGGAAAATTTCGCTCTTCAAGTACCTCCATTATTTTATTTCCAACCATTCCTGTCGCGCCGACTACTGCTACATTAAATTTTTTCATGTGAAACCTCCATGTAATATAATTAGTTAAATGTAAAGAAAACAGCTAGTTTATAGAAACTAGCTGTAAGTTTAAAGTATAATTTTATAGAAAAATAAAACCATACATTACAGATAGCTCTCCATCGTTTGACGGCAGTATTATTGTTATTCACAATAATCCCAGCAAATTTTTTATTCAGGTAAAAAATCACTTCGGCATTTTCTCCTTTCCTGTTCATTCAGTTGATCCTGATATCATCATGAGCAGTACTATTAAAAAATGCGCCTCTATCGTTAAGTATGTAATTGACTTACATTATAACAGGTATTGCTTATAAAATAAACAAAATTATATTTTTTTTACATTAATTTACGGTATAATGTACGAAGCAGCAGATTGGCTCGTAAAAATCAAATCATTTTTCGTGCTTGCACGAAAAAATGGATTTATTTTTATGAGCAAGTGCCAACGACCGACACCCAAAGGGTGGAGGTAATCTGCGTAGATTGGCTCGGAGGAATCAAGCCATTTTCCGTGCCTTTATATGATATAATATCTTTTTAATCATAAAAGTCTTTGTTACTATTGTATGAAAGGGATTTATTTATGTTCATAATTAATTTGGAGGAGCAAATATGAGAGACAGTGTTATAAATTTAAAGTCTGAAGCAATTGCTGTTAGAAGGTATTTACATACAATTCCAGAAGAAGGATTTAAGGAATACAAGACATCTGAGTATATTTACAATTATTTATCTAATCTAGGTATTAAGACGATAGAAAAAGTAGCTACAACTGGAATTATTGCTTTTTTTCCTGGAGAATCTAAGGATGAAACCATAGCCTTCCGAGCAGATATGGATGGATTATCTATAGACGAGGAGAACGCATGGGAATATGTATCTACTCATAAAGGTATGATGCATGGATGTGGCCACGATGGACATATGACGATTCTTCTTTTGATGGCTAAGTATATGGTAGAAAATCACATTGCTCCTAAAAAGAATGTGCTTCTTATTTTTCAACCTGCAGAGGAAGGCCCTGGAGGGGCAGAAGTCATCGTTAAAGAAGGCATCTTACAAAAGTATAAAGTAAAGAAAATATATGGCTGTCACATTATGCCTACTGTAGAAGAGGGGACAATAGGGTGCAAATCTGGCCCTCTTATGGCACAAACGGCTGAATTCTATATAAACATTAAAGGAAAAAGCGGTCATGCTGCAGTTCCTCATAAGAGTATCGATGCTATTATGATCAGTGCTCAGCTAATTAATGCTCTTAATAATATTATAAGTAGAAATATAGACCCTATAGAAACTACCTTATTTTCTATAGGTACAATTAATGGCGGAAGTAGAGTAAATGTAGTAGCTGGTGAGGTTCATTTAAGTGGTACCATGAGGGCGTTTGATGAAGAGACCTTCAATTTAATTGAAAAAAGGCTTATAGAGATTGTAAATGGTTATGAAAAAGCTTTTGACTGTAGTATTGAATGTAAAGTTATAAGGATGTATCCACCGGTAATCAACGAGCCTCAAATGTATCAAGAGTTTTTGAGCTATTTAGGAGATATTCCATATAAAGAGGTTCCCCCTATGATGATTGCAGAAGACTTTTCATTTTACCAAAGGGAAGTTCCTGGAGTATTCTTTTATCTAGGATCAAAAAATGAAGAGAAAGACTATGTATATGGTCTTCACCACAGCAAATTTAATTTTAATGAAAGGATACTGTTGCGAGCAGTTGAACTGTACGCACGTATTATAGAAGGATAAAGATGAGAAACGTAAATTTTAAGAAGATATTCATGGCGTTGTTTTGCATTGCATTTTTTTCCTTGTTTTCTTCTCAAACCACAGCACGAGCCCAAGGAATATCTGTTTTTAATGGTCTGTATTTGATCGATGGTCAAGTTGAACTCACTGGGGTAGAGATCGATATAACGGTAGATGCACTAAATAAAAGCAGTGTGACTGCTTCTTATTCCATGAAAAACAATACAAAGGAAACTCAATTGTTGACATTAGGAACTCCAATAACGGATCTAAAGGTTGACGGATATACATCAGAATTTGTGTTTTTTCCAGACGATCCTGGTAAGAGAAGATCGTTCAAGTACAATTCGGTTATTGTAAATGGCAGCAAAGTTAATCCAAGTATTGAAGAAGTAAGTGTGGATTTTGACAATTGGAAAAATTACAATATAGCTATGACATTAAAGCCAGGGGAAGCGGCCATGGCTAAAGTGTCCTATAATACGGAAAATAAACACGAAAATCTCGGTCAGGTTCTCTTTGATATGGATATGAATCACTTAAGAACTTGGAGTAAAGAACCTAAAAATATTCAAATCAATGTAGGTTTTAACGCTAGATCTATAGAAATGTACAATTTTGACAATTATTTTTCGATTGAGCCTACGAAAATCAGTTCAGAATATGGTTATTACTGGAAACGGTCTGGAAGAGATGCTTTTAAAGAGATTCGTTTTAGCTATTACTTTGTAGATGAAGTCATCGAAAGGGAATTAAAAGCAATAAAGAGCAATCAAATCAACAAGATGATTTCTAGTTTTAATAGTGGTGAATATGAAAAGGCTATTGATGCTGGAAATAGTTATATTTCTAGTTCCAAAGATGAAAAGGATCAAAGTAAAGTGTATCTCGTCATGGCAGATGCTTATATGCAATCAAAAAAATTTGATAAAGCTTTAGTTGTTTACGATTTGATTGAAACCGATATGAGTAATTTTGATACTCTTGAAAAAAAGATTACTGAAAAGATTCTAGTTAATAAAGTCGAAGCTTATAGGGGATTAAAAGAATATGAGGCTATGTATGACTTGATTGATTATCAAGTAAATTATAGCAATTCAAACTCTTATCTAGACACTTGGTTAAGTGCCCAATTAGAGTTGATTCCAGAAAAACAATTAGAGAAATTACGCGAAAGTCGCAAAGAGCCTAGCTCTGTAGAAAAAGTAGTGAGAAAGTTTATGCAAGGAGATTTTTATATCTACTTATTTGTGGGATTAGGATTAGTTATTTTGCTTACAATTATAGTGATTATGATACGAAAAAAGAAAAGAAGAGATAGATTTTTCTATTAGAGGAGTACTATGTATAAAGAAATGTCTCAAATTTATGATCAATTAATGAGGGAAGATGTAGACTATGATAAATGGAGTGGCTATGTTCAAAGCATACTAGAAAAATACCAAGTACAAGTGGCTACTATTTTAGACTTAGGTTGTGGCACTGGGAATATTACCATACCTTTAAGCAAAATGGGTTATGAAATGACTGGTGTAGATTTATCGGAAGATATGTTATCAATAGCTGATGGCAAGGCTTTTGAACAAAAACAAAATATAAAATGGATTCAAGGAGATATGAGCGGCTTTAGCATAAAGAATGCTTTTGATGCTATTATATCCTGCTGTGATTGCATCAACTATATCTTAGAAACAGAAGACATTTTGAAGGTATTTCAAAATGCATATACGAGCCTTAGAGAAGGAGGGGTTTTTACATTTGATATTCATGCCCCTTATACGCTCAAACAAATATATAGAAATGAGACTTTTACTTACACCTCTGATGAGCTGTGTTATATTTGGGAAAACAGTTTTGATGAAGACAGCTCTATTATAGAGTACTATTTAAACATTTTCATAAAAAAGCATAGAGACCCTTATTACACCCGATCAGAAGAAATCCATTATCAAAGAGCATACGAAATAGAAGAAATTAAAGAATTGCTTTTAGAATCGGGCTTTAAGACAATAGATGTCTTTGGTTTTGGATCATTTGAAGAGCCTAATGAAAAGACGGAAAGGCTTCAATTTTGCTCCAAAAGCTAAGTACAAGTTAGTACAATTTTCTTTGACAAATTACCCCCTAAATGATACAATAAATTCGAAGTTGAATTATTTTAGGAGGAACAAATTAATGACAAATGGTATTGTAAAGTGGTTTAACGCAGAAAAAGGTTATGGTTTTATCTCAACTGAAAGCGAAGGAGATGTATTTGTACATTTTTCAGCGTTACAAATGGACGGCTACAAGACATTAAACGAAGGTCAAAATGTAGAATTCGATATTGTTGAGGGAGAAAAAGGACCTCAAGCTGCTAATGTTAACATTGCTGAAGCTTAATTAAAGAAGATTAAAAGTATTTACGTACTTAGACAATATAAATGCATTGCGAATAACATTAAGCAAATCCCTGTGTAATCACAGGGATTTTTCTTATTGTAGCGGACAGCCGAAAGCTGAAAGCGGAAAAAGTAGCTCATCTTTAGGCTAAGTAACGAAGATCCTTCGCTGCGCTCTAGGATGACTGGGAAAGAGCTGGAGGTACAATATTTGGTTTTAGGCAAAACATATCTTCTTTGCGCAAAGCGCAAGTTCAGCTTTCCGCATTCGGCGCTTTTAAAAAATCTATTAGCAACTGCACTAAATACAAATCCTACAATAAATAAATAGCTAAAACTGTATTCAAAACAGCACAAGTTGATTATAATAAATAAAAGTTACACATAAATTGATAGATACAAGAGAGGAAAAAATTATGGACTATATGATAGGCGCAATGATTAAAGATGTACCAGTTCGAATGTTTGCAGCGGATACAACAGAGCTTGTAGGAGAGGCTCAAAAGATACATTCTACATTGCCAACAGCTTCTGCTGCTTTTGGTAGAACGTTGACGGCGACAGCTCTTATGACCATGTTACTAAAAAACGAAAACAATAAAATCAGCGTTCAAATTAAATGTGATGGCCCTATTGAAGATCTTTTAGTTATAGGAAACACCAACGGGGAAATCAAAGGGGATATTTATAATCCACACGTTCACATTCCTTTAAATCAAATTGGTAAACTCGATGTAGCAGGTGCTATTGGTAAAGGGACTTTAACCATTATTCAAGACTTAGGTTTAAAGGAACCTTATGTTGGAACGGTAGAACTAGTTTCAGGGGAAATAGGAGAGGACTTCTCTTATTACTTTTCTGTATCCGAACAAATACCATCCGTAGTAGCTCTAGGAGTGTTAGTAAATCCAGATGGTACTATAAAAAAAGCTGGCGGCTACTTAATTCAATTACTTCCAAATCACAGCGAAGAATTAATTGACTATATCGAAAAGAGAATAGGAGAAATTCCTACCATAAGCAAATTGCTAGATGAAGGACATGAACCTAAAGAGATCTTAGAATTGATCTTTAAAGATTATAAAGTGACTTTTACAGAAAAGAAGAAGCCAGTATATCACTGTGATTGCAATCGAGACCGTTTTGAAAGAGGCCTTATTTCATTGGGAAGAGAAGAGCTAACTGCTATAGTAGAAGAAGACGGACAAGCTGAAATACTCTGTCACTTTTGTAATAAGAAGTATGAATTTGAAAAGGCCGATTTGATAACATTATTGGAGAGTATAGAAGCAAAATAGTTCATATACGAGGTGGTAAGGTGACAAGGTAGTAAGGTGGTAAGCAAAATCTACACTCGCCTAAAGGCGAGTTTGTTTTTTTCCGCTTTCCGCTTTCTGCATTCAGCTTTAAGGTTTTTCCGTCCAACCTTAAACCCACCTGACGACCTTAAAACTCATCCCATATTTTTCTTGTAATTCCCTTATAATATGATATCATATTATTTAAGTTATTTAAGAATAAATGGATTGGAGAAATGATGAATAATTACATAATTGATCCGGAAAAAGCGAAAAAGTTTTTTGTTATGACAATTGGAATATTTTTGGGTATATTTCTATTTTTTAAGTCGATTCAATACATTGCACCCTTTCTCATCGCTCTTATATTATCAATGTTTTTAGAACCATTAGTAAAATTGTTAGTGCGAAAAGTGAAAATGCCAAGAAAGTTAGCCTCTATTATTTGCATCGTATTGGTTTTAACGTTTATTGGTCTGGCTATTACCCTTCTAGTATCTAAGTTAATCATACAGGCTAAAGAGCTTTTTGAAGTACTTCCTATATTTTTGAATGATTGGTATAACTCCATTATTAACTTTTTAAACAGCAGTGATCAACTAATTGAATTGCCTCAAGAGGTATTAGACTTTTTAGTGGATCAATTAGCAGTTATCGTATCTAGTTT
This sequence comes from Alkalibaculum bacchi, assembly GCF_003317055.1. NCBI lineage: Bacteria > Bacillati > Bacillota > Clostridia > Eubacteriales > Eubacteriaceae > Alkalibaculum > Alkalibaculum bacchi. Next base: position 57,252 of record NZ_QNRX01000009.1, on the reverse strand, counting down.
AGCTAATTTTGCAAATAATGGTGTCAAGTATCTCGTAAATACGGCGATATCTTTACCTACGGTTTTAATCTTTGTTATAATTACTCTGTTTTCTACTTATTTTTTCCTAGGAGATAAAGACGATTTTAAAAAGAAGATTCGAAGACAACTGCCTGAAGACTGGTACGATCAAATTAGTTTTATAAAAAACGATGTAATAAGTCAAATATTAAGGCTCATAAGAGCTTATATACTAATCATGCTAGTGACCTTTACAGAGCTTCTGATTGGCTTTAGTATTATGAGGGTAAAGTATGCAGTGGTTTTGGCTGTTATCATTGCTATCTTTGATATATTACCTGTTTTAGGGACAGGTGGAATTCTAATCCCTTGGGCGATCATATCTTTGATTACGGGAGATATTGGTTTGGGTATTTCTCTAATCATTCTGTATTTAGTAGTATTAGTTGTAAGGCAAGTTGTAGAACCTAAAATTATTGGAGCACAAATTGGTGTACATCCGCTGATGACTCTAGGGGCTATGTATATTGGATTACAAATATTAGGGGCTAGTGGTTTGATCGTTGGACCAATTACCCTTTTGATTATAAAAAGTATCTTTGCTGTAGCGTTTAAAGGAAAGAACTTAAAAGAATTGTTATTTATACAAAAAAGCTAGAAAATACTAACAAAAGTATTTTCTAGCTTTTTTATTACAAAATGATAAGTCAAGAAATTGTCAAGAATCAAGAGAGCTTCCAAAGCATATTACTTGTGTTTTTATATATAATCTCATGATTTTATATAGATTTCATATCAGAATTTGGATAATTATACTTAGAACTCATGACATAGAATTTAGAATAAAAGCTTTAAATACTAACTTGTATATACATGTGTGGCTATTTTTTAACTATCGTTTATAAAACAAAAAAAGATGCTATAATGTGTTTAGAAGGACATTTATATGTACTATTGTGAAAACGAGTTCATACATTTTTCAAATACAAATTATCAATAGTCAATGACTTAAGGAGGATGCAATGTCTGTAGAAAGAGTTCCATTTAAAGACGCAGTTTTAGATAAGGACAAATTTTCAGTAACCTGGGAACTTGTTCCAGGACGAGGCTCACACGAAAAGGATCAAGATGCTGTTGCACTATGCGCAAAAGCTGCAGTAAAAGATCCGAGAATCAATGCTATTACTCTGACAGATAATCCTAGCGGTACACCAGCAATTCACCCGGCGGGATTGTCTAAAGAAGTTGAGGATTTAGGTATAGATGCTCTTATCCACTTTACTTGTAAGGATAAGAATAGAAATGAAATAGAATCAGAATTATATGCATTAGATAGAGTAGGTCTAAAGAATTTATTAGTGATGACTGGTGACTATGTGACTGCTGGTTATAATGGAAGACCAAAACCAGTATTCGATGTAGACAGTGTTCAGGCTGTTAGAATGATCGAAAAATTAAATGCTGGTCTAGAAGTTCCAATGAGGGGTAAATTAAAAAAATTTCCTGAGACAGACTTCTTTGCTGGAGCTGTTGTTTCTCCATTTAAGTCCTTAGAAGCAGAGACTATGGCTCAATACGCTAAACTACACCAAAAGGTTGCTGCTGGTGCAAAGTATATTATTACACAAGTAGGCTGGGACGCACGTAAATTTGATGAACTCAGAAAGTATGTAGATAAATTTGAACTAAATGTTCCTATTATTGGTAATATATACATATTAACATTAGGCGTAGCAAAGATGATGAACAGGGGTGTAATACCTGGTGCTGTCGTCACAGATGAATTCTTAAAGGATTTAGAGGCAGAAAAGAAAGAGTTTGAAAACAATAAAGAAAGACAATTGCTTCGTGCCGCTAAATTATTTGCTGTATTGAAGGGAATCGGCTATGATGGGGTCACTATAGCTGGTCATGGTATTAAATACGAAGATATTAAGTTTATCCTTGATAAAGGAGAAGAATTTGCGCCAAATTGGCAAGCCCTTGTCAAAGAATTTGATTATCCAGAACAGAATGGATTCTATTTCTTCGAAAAAGATGAAAAGACTGGCTTAAATACAACAACGCCAGTAGACCGAAGTAAAACAGGTGAGAAGAGTACTTCTTTATTCTATTGGAGCTTTAGTATGGTTCATAAGCTAGCATTAAGCGAGCAAGCACCACTTTATCCAATGATTAAATGGTTTGCTAAAAAAATAGACAAATCTGCTCTTAAAAAGCCATTTACATATGCAGAATATTACACTAAAACATTAACAAATGAATGTAAATTCTGTGGAGACTGCGTAATGCACGAACTGGCTTTCCAGTGTCCGATGTCTCAATGTGCCAAACATCAAAGAAATGGTGCTTGTGGCGGTGGAAAAGACGGATGGTGTGAAGTATACCCTGGAGAAAAACGATGCATCTATGTTAATATGTATGAAAAATTGAAGCACGATGGAAAAGAATACATTATGAACAATAGATACGCTCCACCGGCAGATTGGAATCTATATCAAACATCTTCATGGTTAAACTTCTTCAATGAAAGAGACTATAATCATAGAAATGACGACTAAAAATGCCCTTTTGGGCGTTTTTTTTGCTAATTTTTAAAAATAGTACAAGATTTAATATTCATTTTAAACAGAGCGTAAATAATTAGAAATATAGTATTCTAAAAAAGAATAAATTTTATTTTAAATCAAATAATAAAATTAAAATCGTATAAGGCGGTGATAAAAATGGCTAAGGCTGGAATGCGAAGACCAGATCCTAGTGATCCTCATGGTACAGAGAGCAATAAAAAACACAAAAGAAAGAAAAATGACGTACCTCCAGTACCTGAAATTCAAGGTAAAGCAAAAGCAGGACACGAAAAAGCAAATCCAATCCTATACGATTGATTAAAGACCATTATAATATACATCTACCCTAGGCAGTATCTACTTTTGGATATTGCCTTTTTACATGATAAAATTAATGTTAACTTAAGAAAAAATTGGTATACTTTTTTTGTAATCTTTTGGGAATTAAAATTATAAATATGCAAGATGGAGGCAGTAAATGAGTGTAAGAAAAAAATCAAAAAAGCGCAAAGCTTTTATAGTTGGAATTATCATTATTGGGATTATTGCAGTTGCAACGACATTTGCTTCAAAACCTGAGGCCACAATTTACGAAAGTGCAGAAGCTAAAAAAGGAGATATCGCTGCTTATTATCATTTTTCAGGGAATGTAGAATCCCAAAACAAACAAAATGTCATAGCTGATAAAGTTATGCAAATATCTGAAATCAAAGTAGAAGAAGGAGATATGGTAGAAGAAGGAGACGTTCTATTTGAGACTTCATATGGGGAAGACATTGAGAGCAAAATCAATGGTGAGATTTCAAAAATTCACGTCAAAGAAGATGAACAAGTAATGGCTGCGTCGCCCCTAATGGATATTACAGATTACAAGAACATGGAGATTATCGTAAAAGTAGATGAATACGACTTAGGTGCTATAAAAGAAGGTATGGATGCTACGGTAACCATTAGCGCAATTGATAAGGAAATTAAGGGTAAAATCAAGAGCATATCAAAAGAAGGCCAAGTGGAAAATGGAGTAACCTTTTTTACGGCTACTATTGACTTAGAAGAAGAGGAAAACATTAAAATTGGTATGTCTGCAGAAATTAAGGTCTTAAGCCATGAAGTAAAGGACGTGGTGTCTTTGCCTATGAGCGCAATTCAATTTGAAGACAATAATGAAGCCTATGTACAGAAAAAAGATGAAAATAGAGAGATCTACAAAGAGAAAATTGAAGTAGGTATTAATGATGGCATTACCGTAGAGATTAAAAAGGGCGTATCTGCAGGTGAAACAGTGTACTATACAGAAGCTAATGGATTTGAAGCGATGGTCATGACTAGAGAACACCGGGAAAATGGCATTGGCGGAGGCGAAAAATAATGTCTGAGATCCTAAACATGGAAACGATTTGTAAAAGCTACTACATGGGTGAAGAAGAAATTGAGGTTTTGCATAATGTTAATCTAAAAGTTCATAGTGGAGAGTTTTTATCCATATTAGGTCCTTCCGGATCAGGTAAATCTACTATAATGAATATTATTGGTTGCCTAGATGTTCCTACAAAAGGCAAGTATTATCTTTCGGGCTTAGATATTGAAAGCTACGATGAAGTGGCCCTAGCTAAAGCGAGAAACAAGGAAATTGGATTTGTTTTTCAAAGTTTTCAGCTTTTGCCTAAATCAAGCGCTTTAAAAAACGTAGAACTTCCCCTGGTATATGCTGGTGTACCTGCAGGAGAAAGAAGGGAAAGAGCAGCTTCAATGCTAGAAAAGGTTGGATTAGGAGACCGAATGAGAAATTATCCCAATCAACTTTCAGGTGGCCAACAACAAAGGGTGGCTATAGCAAGAGCATTAGTAACAGAACCTACTATTCTCTTAGCAGATGAACCTACAGGAGCTTTAGATCAAAAGACAGGTAACCAAGTAATGGAACTTTTTGAAGAGATCAATCAAGAGGGAAGGACCATTATCATGATCACTCATGACACGAATATTGCAAAGTATGCAAAGAGGGTAGTCCATATTTTAGATGGATACTTAACGGAATAGGGGTGAAGTTGTGTTATTTGAAAGCATAAAAATGTCATGGGAAAATATAATCAGCAACAAACTCCGTTCTATTTTAACAATGCTGGGAATCGTCATTGGAGTTGCCTCGATTATTGCTTTAATTACCATTGTTCAAGGAGCAACGAACAGCATTAATCAACAGATTACAGACCTTGGTGCCAACAAGATTATGGTAAGCACCATGGGTACTACTATAAAACAAGGTTTAACAGATGATGAAATTAGTCAAATTTCAGAATTGGAAAATATTAGTGGATTGTCGCCTACTATATCAGGTAGTTCTGCTGTAGTATACAAAAAAGATGCTATGGAGGACGTATCTGTACAAGGAAAAAATGAGGTTTACTTTAATGTAGATTCAAGCCTTTTAAAATCAGGAAGACCCATAAATAGATTGGATATTGAAAGCAAAAACCAGGTAGCTATTATAGGGAACAATATTGTTAAAGAACTCTTTTACGGAATAAATCCTATTGGAAAAGAGCTTATCGTTAATGGCACTACCTATAAAATAATAGGTACTCTAACCCCTTCTAATGAATTTGGCTTAGAGTCTAATAATGATACGGTGATTATTCCATATACGACAGCTCTTAGGAGCCTAGGCGTCAAAAACGTATCATCTTTTGACGTTTACCTAGAAGATGTAAACTTAGCAGATCAAACAGTAAAAGATATAAAGGGCGCCTTATATCAAGTATTTAATCAAAATGAAGATGCTTATACTGTTTTTAATATGGGAGATATGATCGAGTCTTTTCAGACGGTTATGTCTATGATGTCCATGTTACTTGGTGGAATTGCAGCCATCTCACTTGTTGTAGGAGGCATTGGAATTATGAATATGATGCTCGTGTCTGTTACGGAAAGAACAACGGAGATCGGCCTTCGTAAAGCCCTAGGCGCCACGCCAAATAGCATACAAATTCAGTTTATTATTGAATCCATCTTTCTTTCCATATTTGGCGGTATAATTGGTCTTCTATTAGGAGCACTAATAGCCTATATTACATCCACAATTATTGGCACGAGCTTTTCTATATCTACAGGTACTATTATCCTAGCAGTCGGATTTTCGGCAGCTGTAGGAATTATCTTTGGCTACGCTCCTGCAAGAAAGGCGAGCAAACTAAATCCAATAGACGCTCTCAGAAGTTTATAAAAACACTAAACTTCTAGTCGATAGCAAGAAATAGTCACTAGTCCTTAGTTTTAGAGGATTCCTTACTGGTCAAAAAAAGCTACCGAAGGTAGCTAAACGACCCAAGAGGAACACATGCAAGCTAGAGTCTAATGACTAAAGACTAGCGACTTGTGAGTTTAATCTCCAACGACGGAGTCGTTGGGGATTAAACTCACATTAACTCTTTCTACTTCCATGTACTCTCCGTTCCAAGTCAAATAGCTTTCAATGGCGCCTAGGTCATCTGCATTGTTTATGCCAATAATTCTTTGATATGTCAAAAGTTTAAATAATCCATGATAGTCATCGATAATGGGATAAGCTGCTCCTAATGCTAGGACGGCTCCTTCTGTTGGTTTTACGAGTTTTCCATCCTCTGTATAGAGACCTGCCTTTATGTATGCGTCTTTTCGATTTAGGATGCTTAATGTAAAGGATACATCTCTTGCTTTACTCATTATCTCTACATTAAAATGGTCTAGAAAATTCACATCGTACAAGGATATGCGTTCAAAGCTCTCGGAATCTAGGAGCAAATTAATTGTTTCATTATTCAAACTATATAAATAAGATAATATATAACCACCACTACCGCCAGTATCAATTTTTACTAATATATCAAACTTATTTTTGCTGGTAAAGTTGCCGAGAAAGAGTTTGGCATTGTAGCCTGCAGCATACTTCATTTGAATTCGAATCAATTGGTTTGTTCGACCATCATGAATAACAATAGATATATTATCTGAAAATAGATCTTGTTTAGAAGTCTTTTCACCGATTAGATACACTCTGTCTACATAACCGTCTCCAGTTACATCTCCAAGCTTAAAGTCAAGAAAATAATATCTATAAGAGACTTTCTTGAAACCATCATACTGCATATTTATACCTCCTATTTAATATAGTACTATATTATGCGTTTTTGCTAGTATTGGTGTATGAATCCCTTATAGAAAAAATCTCTATTTGTTACATTTTAGTTTATCCTTGACTTCCTTTATCTAAATTGGTATATATATAATATTATTGATAATACATAAGAATAGAGGTATTACATGGATAGAAAAACCTTGATTTTTGGACATAAGAACCCAGATACGGATAGTGTAACATCAGCCATATCCTTCTCTTATTTAAAAAATAGTCTAGGCGAAAATACAGAGCCTTATATATTGGGTGAAATAAGTAAAGAAACAGAATTTGTTTTACATTCTTTTCAGATAGATAAACCTGTATTATTAGAAAATGTTCGAACTCAGATTAGAGACTTAAATTACGATAAAATCGCTACATTTAAATCAAAAGATTCGATATTAGACGCTTATAATTTTATGACGGAAAATCGGGTTAGAACCCTACCTATTATCTTTGAGAATAACAAATTTGCTGGACTCATTACAATGAAAGATATTGCCATGAGTCTTATTAAGGAAGATCAAAGAAAGCTGCATAGTTGCTATACAAATGTTTTAAATGGATTAGAGGGGCATGCTGTTTCAAGGCATAAAGAACATATTGATGGCAATATCTTAGTAACGGCTTTTCACTTAAACACTATTGAAAAACTACATTTATTGACAGAAGATAGCATTGTAATTGTAGGTGACCGCGATGAAGTAATAAAGGCTGCTATAGAAAAAGGAGTAGCACTAATTGTTATTACAGGGGAATCATGGTTAAGTGATGATTTGTTAGAAGAAGCAATGAACAAAAAAGTTAATATTATCCGTACGAAAATGGATACTTATAGCACCTCTAAACTGATTTATCTAACGAATTATGCTAGCAATATTATGATAGATCAGGACATTTTATTCTTCAGAGAAAACGAATATCTCGATGAATGTAAGGAAGTCATTCGAAAATCAGGTCATTCAAAGTTTCCTATTGTTGATGAAGAGGGTTATTATTTAGGAATATTAGGTAGAAGTCATATTATCTCGCCTAAGAAGAAAAGAGTTATCCTAGTAGATCACAATGAATACGCGCAAAGTGCTGATGGAATTGAACAGGCAGAAATTCTTGAGATTGTAGACCACCATAAAATAGGGGATATTTCTACGAATATACCCATTGGCTTTAGAAATTTACCAGTGGGCAGCACGAATACGATTATCTATCAAATGTATAAAGAAAACCAAATTAAAATTCCACACCCTATTGCTGGAATCATGATATCTGGTATTATTTCAGACACATTGCTATTAAAATCCCCAACGACAACGAAAAAAGATGTACAAGCTGTAGAAGAGCTCACCGAACTTTTAGGAATGGATCTACAAGATTATGCAATGGAGATGTTTAGAAAGGGTACAGATATTACGGGACTAGATGTTCATGAAGTATTCTTTAACGACTATAAAGAATTTAGCCTAGAAGGTATGAGAGTAGGTGTAGCTCAAGTATTTACCCTAAATATCGAATCTGTAAAAGAAAAAACGTCTGAATACTTGAATATTATAGAAGAGACAAATGCTCAAAAGGGACAATTTGCTACACTTCTTATCGTAACAGATATTATTAGACAAGGGTCCTACCTATTCTATAATGAAAACCGAAAAAATATATTAGAAGCTTCCTTTAACAAAAAGATGGAACAAGGAACTTTTATTGAAGAATGTGTATCTAGAAAAAAACAAATCATACCTGCATTAATTGAGGGCATAAGAAATTCCAAGTAGTAAAAGCGGAAATGAAATACCTCTTTCGATTCTAAGTGAAATCATTCAATAATAATAATATACGAGTGACTTCTATAATTATGGTATAATATTGACAGCAAACGGATTAACTTACGGAGATGAGTTTTGTCTTTGAGTAAGACAACTTAACTGTATGATGTAAATATAATAGAGCTAATCCGCATATTTATAGTATAAAAATAGACTATAGATTGAAATTAAAAGGGGTATTATGATGTCAAATAATTCGAAAGTAGTATTGACGACATCTATCGTAATGTTTGTTTTAGGAGTTATAATAACGCTTATAACATTAGGATTATTAAATGTCAATGTTGCTGAGATGTTACGGAATAATTTGTTGATAGTTATCCTATTGGGAATTCTTTTTGTTATAGCTTTAGCCTATCTGATTTTTTTTGGGATTAAAGCATACAAGCAACACCTTTATCAAAAGAATGAAAAAGAACCGCATGATCTGGTAAAATTTGATACGCTAACTCAGCTATACAATTTTGATTACTTCGTTAAACTCATGCAAAAGATGGAGATTCCTTTTTCTTTAGTTATGTTAGATATCGATGATTTTAAGGAAATTAATGAGAAGTTTGATACAGTAATTGGAGATTTAGTATTAAAAGTTACTGCAAAGTCTATTAGAGAAAACATGCGATATTGCGATATTGTAGCTAGGTATAAGGGAGATGCTTTTCTCATTATTCTAAGTAATTGTCCAGCACAAAATGCAAAAGTGCTTATGAAGCAGATCCAAATAAACATCAAGGAAAATCAAGCACTATCAGAAAAAAACATTAGGCTATCTACTTCTGTAGGAATTAAATTTGTGGATAAAAAAGAAGCTACAGAGGTTCTATTTAGAAATGCTGTAGAGGCTCTTTGTAATGCTAAGGGCAATCAAGAAGATGCCAAAATCGTTATATACGGAAAGGAAATCCTAAACAAACCCAAAAATTTGAAGTGTAATGAAAAAATTAATTTATAGCTATCAAAAAACTCAGGATAATATTGTCCTGAGTTTTTGTCATTGTGGAAAGCTGAAAGTAGAATGTGAAGTTCCTCCTTTTAGCTTACTTGACTTCCTGCTAGTAATCTAAAAGCTTTTACATAGAACTTACAATGTAAAAGTTAGAACTAATTTTATTCACGGAAACATCTTTATTTTCGTATTATAAATAGAAAAAGTATGAGGAAAGGAGCAAAATAGGTGGAGATATTAAGAATTGGATCTACAGGATCGAATGTAAAACTCATTCAAAGTTTACTCAATCGAATAGGATATCCTGCTGGGGCAGTTGATGGTATTTTCGGCACTCAGACACAAAGAGCCGTAATGGCTTTTCAGAGAGATAATGGATTAGTAGCTGATGGAATAGTGGGTCCCAATACATGGATTTATTTTGAAAGGTTCTTAGAAGGATATGATACCTACATCATACAACCAGGAGATACTTTCTACAAAATTGCTCAAAAATATTACACCACAGTAAATGCCATAGTCACTGCAAATCCTAATGTAGACCCAATAAATTTACAAGTAGGGCAGGAAATTATAGTGCCCTACGGTATAGATGTGGTTTTTACAAATATTGACTATACTTATGAAATTATGGAGAGAGATATCCGAGGACTTCAAGTCCGGTATCCTTTCCTTGAAGTCGGAACCATTGGACAAAGCTTATTAGGTAAGGAACTATACTATATACGAATAGGCAGAGGACCAGTAGAGGTCTCTTACAATGGAGCACATCACGGATTAGAGTGGATTACCACGCCTCTTCTTATGAAATTTATTGAGAATTTCTCTAAAGCCTATTCTTCAGGCAGATCTATAAGGGGTTATGATATTCGAGATATATGGAATAGAAGTAGTATTTATATTGTTCCTATGGTAAATCCTGATGGTGTGGATATTGTCTTAAATGGACCACAGCCATCAAATCCATACTATAATGATTATGCCAGGTGGAATAATACAGGATTACCTCTTAATTTAGTGTGGAAGGCGAATGCCAGAGGCGTAGACTTAAATAGAAATTATCCGGCAAGTTGGGAAGAGGCAAAAGCTCAAGAGATAGAATTTGGCGTAACGGGACCTGCACCTACCAGATACGGGGGCCCTTCTCCACTATCAGAACCTGAAACTCAGGCAATGACAGAATTTACGAGAGGGCACAATTTTAAGTTAGTTATAGCTTATCACACTCAAGGAGAGGTTATCTTCTGGCTTTACCAAGGGATGACTCCACCAGGGGCTAGAGAATATGGGGAAGTATTTGCTCGCTCTACAGGATACCAATTAGCAGATGTTCCATACGAAGCAGCCTATGCAGGATACAAAGATTGGTTTATAGAGGAATTCTATCGACCAGGTTATACTTTTGAAGTAGGCCTAGGCGTAAACCCACTTCCTATAAGTCAGTTCGATAGGATTTATAATGATAATGAGGAGGTCATGTTATTAGCACCAATTATCTAAAAGCTAAATGCGGAAAGTTGAGAAAAATTTCATATACAATAATAATTAAGTCCATCGTTAAAACGTTGGACTTTTTATGTGAAACTGTATAATCCAGCAATGTGGTAAGCAAAATCACTACTCCCTTCGGGCGAGTTTTTTAGACTCGAGCTCCTGCAAGAGTCATCCTTGAGCAAAGCGAAGGATCTGTGATTCTTACAACTGAAACAAGTTTTCATCGTTAATTTCTCATCTCCTAATCTAGCAAAAAAGCCACCAGCGGTGGCTTACGTGTTTTTGCTGATCACCCGGCCACCTGCCCACCTGATCACTTTCTTTTCAAATAAAATCCCAAGCAAAGTCACAACCCCGATAAGCACAATAGTCCCTCCTGGCTTTAAACTTGCGTAGTAAGAGAGAAATAGTCCTGCAATCGTAAATAAAACGGCAAAGAATACAGAGTATAAAACCGTGTGTTTATAGCTCTTTGCAAACTGCATAGCACAAGCTACTGGGACGACCATTAGGGAAGATACAATAAGGGCTCCTACTGTTCGAGCTGCTACGGATACGGTAATAGCAGTGAGTATGGTAAATATAAAATTAATACTCTTTACTGGAATTCCTGCAAGCCTAGCTGAACGCTCATCAAGAGATATAAAAAAGAGCTCTTTAAATAAGAAAATAAAAGAGAGCATAACGCAAAGGCTGATTACAATTACTAGATACAGCTCAAAATCACTAATGGCTACAATACTTCCAAATAAAAAGCTATTAAAATTAGCCGAGTTATCTATAAAGCCAGATAAAATACCAGCTAAACCTACACCAGCAGACATAATGATGGCTATAGACATTTCTGAATATCTAGGAATTTTTTTGCGAATGTACTCAATAGCAAGGGCTGCAATAATACTTGAAATCATAGCTCCTACAATAGGATTAATACCCATGACTAGACCAGCTGCCACACCTGCTAGAGAATTATGTGAAAGGGCATCACCAATCATCGAAAGCCTTTTTAACACTACAATAATGCCAATGCAAGGAATAATAATAGCGAGCAAAATACCTACGATGAAAGCTCTTTGCATAAAAGTGTATTCAAATATCGCCATTTTTATCGATCCTTTCTGCTTTATTATTCTTTGGATGCTTATGTTTGTGAGATAACTCATGATGGATTTGTTCTTTATTTAGTTCAATTAGAGAGCCCTCTTCTAAACAAAGGATTCTAGATACATGCTGGTGTACATTGGCAATGTCGTGAGTAACCATAAGTATGGTAAGTCCTGCTTCTTTGTTAATCTTGTTTAACCACTGGTATAGGCCTTTTATGGTCTCAGTATCGAGGCCTGTAGTTGGTTCATCTAAAATCATAATATCTGGTTCATTAACCATGACTCTTGCTAACATGACTCTTTGAAGTTGCCCACCAGAAAGATTGCCAATTAGCTCTTTTGCATACTCTTGCATGCCAACTTGTTTGAGTGCAGTATGAGCTTTTTCACGATGTTCTTTTTTGGGAAATCGAAGTAGTCCAATTTGAGAAAAAAGATTAGCCATTACAATTTCTTCTGCAGTTGCAGGGAAGTTAGAGTGAGAAGAAAGACCCTTTTGAGGCACATAGCCAATTTTAGACCATTCTTTAAAGTGTTGTACGTCTTCATTAAAAAGGCGAATCTGCCCAGTAGATGGAACCAGTTCGCCTAATACTAGTTTTAACAAAGTACTTTTTCCAGAGCCATTGGCTCCTATAATGGCTACAAAATCCCCTTTATTTATTGTAAAGTCGACTTCCGAAAAGATGGGCATATTGCTGTAACCAAAACTTATATTGTTTACTTCGATTATTTTCATATACTTCTCCTATTGTAATGCGCTCTTTAGTGCATCTAAATTTTGTCTCATAACAGAAAAATAGTCGTCACCAGCAGACTCTTGTTCATTGCTAAGGCCTTCAATGGGGCTTAGTACTGCTGTTTTTGCACCTACCTCCTTTGCAATAGTTTCTGCTACTTTAGAACTTACAGTTTCTTCAAAGAAAATGGTCTCAATATTTTTTTCTTTTGCAAGGTCAATGATTTCAGCCATTCGAGCTGGATCTGGGTCTGAATCAGCAGATAATCCTTCAATACCTATTTGATGCAGGTCATAAGCTTCACTTAAGTACCCATAGGCTTCATGAGAGACGATAATATCCTTATTGACAAGAGGAGCGAGAGTATCTTTGAATTCTTGATCTAATGCATCACACTCAGCAGCGTATTTTTTATAATTTGCTTCGTAGTAACCTGCATTACTAGGATCTGCCTCTACAAATGCGTTTTTGATGTTTTCCATTTGTATCTTTGCATTTAAAGGATATAACCAAACGTGAGGGTCATGGGTTGTGTCTTCTTCGTGTTTTTCACTATGAGAATGTCCTTTGATAAAATCTACATTATTAGAAGCTTCTACAACAATGATTTTTTCATTTTGAAGAGATGCTAATACATCCTCAACCCAGTGCTCCATACCTGCGCCATTATAGATAAAAACATCCGCTTCTTCTAAATGAGTAATGTTCATAGCCGTTGGCTCCCAATCATGAGGCTCTGTACCAGATGGCACCATAGTAGATAGATTGATTTTGTCTCCACCAATCTTTGATGCAAAGTCGTACATAGGATAGATGCTAGCATATGTCGTAATATTATTGTCATTTTTACTTTCAACCGCAGAGGTGTTTTTTGGGGTAGTGCTGCAGGCAGTTAATAGAACTATTAATAAAATGAATAAAGACCATAATGTAATCTGTCGTCTCATATAAATTACCTCCTTATTTAATACTATCTATCTAAATGCAAATCATTTGCATTTAGACTATTATAAATATATTATCCTTAAAAGTCAAAAAATACAAGTATATTAAGCTTTTAAATCCGTGCTCATGTGCTATTTTCATGACAGTATCCTTATAAATTCATAAAATATAGTGGTGAGATGAATATTTGTTGACAAATAATGCCTTGTGTAATAAAATATATTAAACATATATGATTAATACGATATAAGGAAAATGGTTGGTGGTATGATTATGGGCAAACTTTTAATTATTAAAACAGGTTCTTCAAATAAATCCGTAATTCAACGATGCGGAGATTGCGATTTTCGCATTGCAAAATACGCTGGTTTATCCCGCGAAGATGTAATCGTCTCTTGCGTCTATAAAAATAGCATCCCAATTTCATTAGATGGCGTATCCTCGATCATCATCACAGGTTCTCCAGCTATGGTAACAGATAAGGAACCATGGTGTGTAGAAGTATCAAATTGGTTAAAGGATATCGTTCAAAAGGATATTGCAATTCTAGGAATATGCTTCGGCCATCAACTTCTTGCCCATACTCTAGGTGGTTCCGTAGATTATCATAAGTTGGGAGAGGAAAAGGGAGAAGTAGATATTCAGCTAACAGAAGAAGGTAAAAAAGACCCTTTGTTAAGCGTACTACCAGCTGATTTTTCGGCACATGCCTTTCACAAACAAACAGTAACTAAATTGCCATATAACGCCAAAGTATTAGCCAGAAATCACTTTGAATCGTCACATGCAGTAGCCTTCGGCAATAAAATCTGGGGCGTACAATTTCATCCCGAGTATACAGACGATGGGGTAAATGTACAACCTGAGAAAACCTACGGAGCAAGGCTTCTAAAGCAGTTTGTGAAGATTGCGGGTTGAGGTATTCTAAATTTGTAATTAAGAAGAAGCACAAAGTCTCATGATTAAAATGTTTTTGATATGTAAATCATAATATTGCTGGGATGAGCATATGTTATCTATACTGTTTTTACTAGGTATTAACAAGTTTTATTATCACACATAAAAAACTACATTCAGCATGATACTGAATGTAGTTTTTTTATCTATAATACTATTATATTCAAAGCAAGGAAAATCTAAGAAATCATATACTACTTTGATTCACGTACAATATGATCCGCAAGTCGCATTGATAAAGCAATATTAGAAAGAATTGCCCCAGTTGCAGTTAGGGTAGGGAGAGCGCTATTATCGCTGACAAACAGACCTGGAACTCCGTGTATTTGACTGTGTTGATTTGAAGCTGAAGTAGATGGATCAGTACCGATTTTGCACGCTGATATTTCCACAGTTGGCACAGTCTATACAAGGTTGCTCCACCGCCAGGACCAGTTCCAACAATAAGTACATCGTAATTTGTCTTTGACATTTCTTCAAGGGTTTTTGAGGGAATCCAATTATTTTTGTAAGGCACTATAACTTCCCCCTTCTTAAATAATAACAGTCTATTATATGAAATACTCCTTGGAAGTAAAATGTAACAAATATTAAAACTCTAAGTTTTAAACCAATTCTATTGCCGTAGTATAGCCTTAACACATTTCCTACAGCTCCAGGATTTTATAGAAATTTATCAAACATATATAGTATAGAATATAAATTAATGCATAAAATAAGATGGAGATTTTTAGGTAAATTATTTAAAAAGAAATTAAGGAGAGATGAAAATCGAAAAGCCTGTAATAGCAGGAAAGGCACTTATACCTGTTGATGTAAAAAAAGGTGAAACATATTACTATTGTGCATGCGGTAAAAGCGGTAAGCAGCCATTTTGCGATGGATCACATGAAGGCACTTCTTTCGAACCATTAGCATTTACAGCAGAAAAAGATGATACCGTTTATCTATGTGCATGCAAGCAAACTAAAAATCCTCCATACTGTGATGGTTCACACGAAAAACTCTAATATAAGTAGTTTGAATGTATAATAAAAAGGAAGCGCAAAGCCATTTTAGATTCCTTTGATAGGGGAAAACTTTAGATGGTTTTGCGCTTTTTTGTGGTATTAGAGAAAAGTATTTTTTAATGAGCAGTAGCTTTTTCCCAACTATCATACCCCTGATATTTCCTAATAATCTAAAATAATAATATTAAGAATAACTTTATTAAAATAAGTGAAAATAAGGATGAAGATATCTTAAATTATCGAAAATTCAAACTTAGAGGTGCAAAATGGGTACTAACAGTGTATATCAAGTTATATTAAATACATTTATATCTTTTGCAACATTATTAATTATTACTAGAATATTAGGGAAAAAGCAAATGTCACAATTAACATTTTTTAATTACGTTACTGGAATTACAATTGGATCTATTGCGGCTAATATGGTCGATTATGAATGGAAGCAATTTAAAGTTACCGTTTGGGGATTAATATTTTGGGCACTATTGACAACAATAATGAGTATAGTCAGTATGAAGTCTCCTACATTAAGTGATTTATTACACGGTCAGCCTTCTATAGTAATAAAAAAAGGAAAAATACAATACAAAGCATTATCCCATTTAAAAGTCGATATAGATAGTTTAATGATGATGTTGAGAGAAAAAGATGTGTTTTCAATTAAAGATGTGCAATATGCTATATTAGAAACGAATGGTCAACTAACAATTTTAAAATATCCAGGTAGTGAAAATGTTGTAAAAAATGATTTAGATATTCAAAACCAAACAATTAAATATCTGCCAACAGATTTAATTATTGATGGAAAAATGGTAAATAAAAGCTTACAAGAAGTTAATTTGAACAGTCAATGGCTACTTGGTCAGCTTAAAATACAAGGAATTAATAGTGTAAAAGATGTTTTATACGCTCAGTTACAAAGAGATGGTTCTGTATATATTGATAAAAAAGAAAAATCGAGAAATTATTGATAGTCGTCGTTTGATATGATTGAAGTATGTGATTGATGTTATATTAGCATGGGTTACACTAAGAGAAGAACGACTGAAGGCGTTTTTATGAAATTACAGGATAAAAAATGACAAGAACAAAAATATATTCTTATTCTTTCCCAAAATGATTAACCAATCTTAGCTAGGGTATAAAAGAATTATAAGCAAGATTTAATGACTAGTGGGTACAAGATATAAGGGGCGAAGATCATAAAATATTATGAACTCGCCCCTTATATTTTTTTGTTTTCTATATTCTACTAGGTATCTCACCTTTGTATTTGCAATTTCTGAGCATTCTTATTTGAATGAACACTCATTCTTTCAACCTCTTGGCGAACTTTGTTAGCTACCCCTTGATCTGTCAATATGATCAAGTAATCTCCTGAACGGATAATGGTATCCCCATGGGTGATGATTTCTTTTTCACCACGTCTAATGGAGGTGATGAGAGCTTCTTCTGGCCACTTATAATCTCGTATCATACCGCCATCTAAGCAGCTTTCTATTACGACTGGAATTTCGATAATTTCTTTTTTGCCAGTTAAATTTCCTCTGTATTTACCTACTAAGCGCTCTAAAAGGGCTTCATATAATGGTTCGCCACCGAGCAAATCAGAGACTAAATACGCAGTAAGTGAAATAACTGCCAAGGGCATAAGCTGATTGAGGGTTCCAGCCATTTCTGTTACTAAAAATATAGCAGTAAGTGGTGCTTTGCAAATCGCTGAAAAATAACCTGCCATAGCGAAAACGATGAAACTCCTTATAAAAATTTGGTCGATTCCCATTTTGTTAAAAAGGAAAGTTCCATATATTGCTCCAATAATCGCTCCTAAAGAGAGGATGGGAATCAAATTTCCCCCTGGTAAATTTGCTCCATAAGAAATCATGCAAAACCCAAATCGTATGACAAAGATTATGAGAATTACCTTTAATTCTGGAAAAGTGGTTCCAAGATCGAGAACAATTTCACTACCACTTCCGATAATTTCACGATAAATTATGCCTATAGGTATGACGATTATGAATGGAATGATTCCATAAAAATTAGGGGATAGACGAGGAATCAATCCATAAATCTTAGGGAGTATAAATACAATTTTATTATATAGTACTCCTAGTGCTGCTAAGATTGCTCCTAATAGAATTAAATGACCGTAGGCTTGCGTAGGAAAGATATTTAACTTTCCAATGTATAGTACAGGTTGTAGACCAAAGATATTCAAAGAGATAAAGTTAGAGGTAACCACTGAAACAAGAGTGGTTAGCAATAGTAAAGGGGATAAATGATGATGGATTTCTTCTAGTACAAACATTAGTCCTCCAATAGGTGCATTAAAGGCAGCAGCTAAACCAGCACCAGCACCACTAGAAATGAGTATTTTCTCATCCATTCGCTTGCCCTTTAAAAAGTGATTAATCCCTTGTCCCACTACAGCACCCAATTGGATAGAAGGCCCTTCTGCACCCACAAACACACCGGAACTAATAGATAAAATCCCACCTATGAATTTTTTCCATAAGACGGACCACCAATTCATTTTAATAGCTCCAATGAGTTCCCCCTCTACTTGAGGTATTCCTCCTCCTTTAATATTAGGCTCACTTTTGATTAGGTAACCGATAAATAGAGAGACAATTAATGAAATCAACACCCATAAAATGATCCATTTAGGTTCCTCTTTCAACAATCCATACACATTAAATACGAGATGAGATGCTTTTTCGATGATCAAGCGAAAAAGACTTACAACAAAGCCAGCCGCTATACCTACCACAATTCCTTTACAAGTAAAAGCAACTCGAGTATCGTTTAAAAACTGTATTGTCTTTTCTTTCAATATAAACTCTTCTTTCTATATAATTAGTACCATATTAGTGCCTATAAATTAAAAAGCGAAAAAAAATCATAACTTGTCTAAAGGTAAGAAAATATAGAAGCGAACTGTGTCCGCTCTATTAATCTACCTTAGGCAAGCTATCAAAACCTCGTTGCAAATCTTCATCTGTAGGAATGTAATCATTCATGGTCTTGTTATTATATTGATTATAAGCTGCCATATCAAAATAACCTGTGCCTGTAAGACCAAAAAGTATGGTCTTTTGCTCACCTGTTTCTTTACACCTTAAAGCTTCTTTTACAGCACCGTAAATTGCATGAGATGACTCTGGTGCAGGAAGGATCTGCTCTAGTTTGGCAAATTTTACTGCTGCATCAAATACTGTAGTTTGCTCTGCAGATATGGCTTCTATATAGCCATCATTATACAATTTAGAAAGGATAGGTGACATTCCGTGATATCTAAGTCCTCCAGCGTGATTAGGAGATGGCATAAAATCACTTCCTAAAGTATACATTTTGGCTAGTGGCGTTATACGACCAGTATCGCAAAAATCATAAGCATATTTACCTCTAGTAAGGGAAGGGCATGAAGCTGGTTCGACAGCAATAACCCGTGGGTTTTTCTTACCTGTAATTTTATCTTGCATAAATGGCGCAATCAATCCACCTAAATTAGATCCACCACCTGCACAACCAACGATAATGTCTGGATATTCGCCTAATTTTTCTAGGGCAGTCTTACATTCTAAACCAATGACGGACTGATGCAATAGCACTTGATTTAGCACAGAACCGAGCACATATCTTGATTGCTCTTGTTTTATTGCTTGCTCTACCGCCTCTGAAATAGCGCATCCTAGGCTGCCTCCGGTTTTAGGATTTTTTTCTAGTATAGCACGACCTACTTCTGTAGTTATAGATGGGCTTGGAATAATCTTTGCTCCATAGGTTTCTATGATCGATTTTCGAAAAGGCTTTTGTTCATAGGAGGTCTTTACCATAAAAACAGTAAGATCAAGACCGAAATGAGCACATGCAATAGATAAAGCAGTACCCCATTGTCCAGCACCAGTTTCTGTAGTCACAGAGGTAAGCCCTTGATTTTTCGCATAATAAGCCATTGCAGCCGCTGAATTAAGTTTATGGCTGCCAGAGGTGTTATTTCCCTCAAATTTGTAATAAATTTTTGCAGGTGTGCCCAATGCCTTTTCTAAATTATAGGCTCTTATAAGTGGAGAGGGACGAAACATCTTATAAAATTCTTGTACCTCTTCAGGAATATCCACATACCTTGTGGTATGATCCATTTCTTGTTTGCTCAATTCTTCACAGAATATAGGATATAGATCTTCTGTTGACAGAGGCTCTAATGTTTCTGGATTAAGAAAAGGGTCATGTTGTTCTTTCATGTCGGCTCGCATATTGTACCATTGCTTTGGCACCTCGTCTTCTGTTAGATATGTTTTGTAAGGTATTTTTGTCATTATTCTCTCTCCTTTCATTTTTTCCAGAAACATAGGTATTTGATTTCTGGCATTTAGATTTATATATTGTCAAGATTTCTGACTTATTGTTTACAGGATTGATTATTAATAGATAATATTACGTATATATAATTTCACAGCCCAAATAGCAAGCTATTTGTCTGTTACATTACATATATACTACGAAAACTTCGTTTTCGCTCGGCCCATTAGTTCGCGCAAAAAGAAAAGTCTAAGATTTTATCCCAAAATTGTTTTGGGACAAAAGCTTAGACTTTTGCGGTACCACCCGAATTGATCTTATAAAGATCCACTTAGTTACACACCATCATGTGCACTCCCTCTGATAACGGTAGGAGTTTCCGTTGGCCACTACTTTAAATATTTTGCAGCCACCCTCTAGAGCCCATTCGACTACTCTTTTACTTCTGCAATTCCACCACCTGCAGATCTCTATAAGTATAGTTTATAGTTTACTTCTCTCTATCAACAGTTTCTTTTTACTTATATTATACTTGTTAGAATATTTTGTCAATAATAATTAGAAAAAATCTAAATTCAATTCATAAAATGTTTTGTTGTGTTGTGTAATTATTATAACTTTAATCCCAAAACAATAAAAGGCTAGGAGCGTGATATTTTAGCACTAAATGAATAAAAAGTTTAAGTGCTATTTCTATATAATACTCTTGACCTAATGCCATCTTTGTTTTGTGAAATGTTATAATAATATTAACTTAATGAATGAGGTGGTAATTTGAAGATTTTGTTGGTCGAAGATGATAAAACGATAGCCTCTGCTTTAGAGTATTCTTTAGAAAAAGAAGGGTTTACTATAGTTTTATGCCATGATGTTGCCTCAGGGAAAAAGGCCCTAATTGAAAATGAATTTGGTCTATGTTTACTTGACATATCTTTGCCAGATGGAACAGGTTATGAGCTATGCAAAATAATAAAAGATAAAAGAGATATACCCATTATATTTTTAACTGCTTGTGATGACGAAGTCAATGTGGTTATGGGGCTTGATATGGGAGCAGATGATTATATAACAAAACCATTTCGCCTTAGAGAGCTTGTTTCTAGAATAAAATCAGTACTACGAAGATATCATAAGGAAGATGGTTCAACTATTATTCTTGGAAATAATAGTTTACGAATAAATACACTCGAAGCAAAGGTTTATAAAGATGGTGAAGAAGTCAATCTAACCGCATTAGAATATCGTCTATTATTAACTTTTGTTAAAAATAAAGGTCAGGTGTTATCTCGAAGTCAGCTGCTAGAAGGAATCTGGGATGTGGCAGGAGATTTTGTAAATGATAACACGTTGACAGTGTACATTAAAAGAATACGTGAAAAATTAGAAGATGACCCTCAGAAACCTACAATTATTAAGACGGTACGTGGTCTTGGATACAAGGTGGGTGATTAGTATCCTAAGAAATAGAGAAATTCGAGTTTTATTTACATTAATGATAGGGATATCAGCTATAGGAATTATTTTATCTGCTATTATTAATCCAGTTAGTGGAATTATAATGTTTATATTTTCTTCTTCATTAATATTTTGTACTATATTATTTACATCAAAAAGATATAAGCAAATTGCAAAGTTATCGAGATATCTGCGTTGTATTCGTAATGGAGAACATTCATTAGATATTAGGGATAATGAAGAGGGAGAGCTTAGCATTCTTAAAAATGAGATTTACAAGTTTACTCTTATGCTTTCAAAACAAGGAGAATTTTTAAAAAAAGATAAGGAACGACTGGCAGAGGCTATTTCTGATATATCTCATCAGTTAAAGACTCCCCTTACCTCGATAATCGTTATGACAGACTTATTAAGTCAACATAATTTAAAGCCTGAAAAAAGAATGGAATTTACTAAGAAAATAGAAGTACAGCTTGAGCGCATGGAGTGGCTCTTGACATCACTACTGAAACTCTCAAAAATAGATGCTGGTGCTGTTACATTCAAAACAGATAAGGTTTTGGTATCTGAGCTTATAGAAAAAGCAATGAATCCGTTACTTATTCCCATAGAGCTTAAACAACAAGATTTAGTCATCGAAGGAGATCAAAGAGCGTCCTTTATTGGGGACTTTAACTGGACCATAGAAGCGATTATAAATATAACAAAAAATTGTATAGAACACACTCAAAATCAAGGAACGATTTCTATTTTTTTTGAAGAGAATCCATTATATACTGAAATAAAAATATCAGATAGTGGGAGAGGTATATCAAGAGAGGATTTACCTCGCATCTTCAAACGATTTTATAAAGGTAAAAATGCAAATGAAGGAAGTGTGGGGATTGGTCTTGCTATGGCAAAAAGTATTATAGATAATCAAAACGGACATATAAGTGTAAAAAGCAAGGAAAATCAGGGTACGCAATTTAGCGTAAAATTCTATAAAAAGCGAAAGTGACTAAATTGTAATAAAGGAGTCACTGTGGAGTCACCTTAGGCAGATATACTATGATCATACAAAGAGATATGGAGGGTTTACAATGGAAATAGTAAAAGTAGAAAATCTGTCTAAACAATACAGTGGTGGAGATATAGCAGTAAAGGCACTTGATAATGTATCTTTTTCTGTCAATAAGGGAGAATTTGTAGCAATAATTGGTCCATCAGGATCAGGTAAGTCTACTTTATTGCATATGCTTGGAGGTGTAGATACACCTACAGGGGGTAGAGTTTTTATTGATAATACAGATATTTATAATCTTAATGAAACACAGCTTGCTATCTTTAGGCGTAGACAAATTGGGCTTATCTATCAATTCTATAATCTTATTCCCATACTTAATGTAGAAGAAAACATTACACTTCCTCTGTTGCTTGACGGACATAAGGTTGATAAAGACCAGTTCGATAAAATTATTAATATCCTGGGATTAGAAAGCAGACTCCATCATTTACCGAATCAACTTTCAGGTGGACAACAGCAAAGAGCTTCCATTGGAAGGGCTTTGATAAGCAACCCTGCTATTATTCTTGCAGACGAACCTACTGGAAATCTCGATAATAAAAACAGTAATGAAATTATGGAACTGCTAAAAATGTTTAATAAAACATTTAATCAAACACTCATTGTTATTACTCATGATGAGCAGATTGCATTACAAGCAGACAGAATCATTGCAATAGAAGATGGTCGCATTACTAAAAATGAGGTGATTCGCCCATGAATATCGTAAATAAGCTAACTTTGAGACAATTGCTATTAAATAAGAGACGAACTCTTGTTACTATAATAGGTACAATAATTTCTGTTGCAATGATTACAGCAGTAGCATCACTAGGTGTTTCTTTTATGGATATGATGCAAAGACAAGTTATATCAGATGAAGGGGAGTGGCACGTTCTTTATGAGAATGTGAATAGGACTCAATTAGAAGCTATAAAAAATGACGAAGAAACGAAAGATGTAATTTTAAGTAGAGATGTAGGTTATGCTTTATTAGGGGCAAGCCAAAACAATAATAAACCATATATCTATATTGAAGAGTATAATAGTGAAGGATTCAGTAATTTTCCTGTTAAGTTAAAAGAAGGAAGATATCCTGACAAGAATAATGAAATTATTATCTCAGAAGCGATAATAACGAATGGACAAGTAGATTATAAAATAGGAGATATTCTATCCCTTGATATTGGGCAACGAGTTTCTAAGGATGAGCAAGAAGCTGATGTAGTGCTATCACAAAAGACTCAATTACAAAAATACCAAGGTAAAGTTCAAGAAGTTCTAACAAAGGAAAATACAAAGATATATACAGTTGTAGGTATTATGGAACGTCCTACATGGGAGTATACATGGTCCCCAGGATATACAGCAATATCATATATTGATGAAAGCATGATGAATTCAAAGAAAGAAGTAAATGTATCTGTTCTTTTAGACGATGTTGACTTTACATTATTTGAGAATGCAAAAGATATAGCATCTCAGAATGATATCAAAAAAGTAAGTTTTCATGAAAATTTACTTAGATACTATGGAGTTGTTGAAAGCGATAGGATTAGAGGCATGATCTTTAATTTGTCTGCTATAATTACGGTTATTATAATGGTTGGGTCTATATCGCTGATATACAATGCCTTCGCTATTTCTGTATCAGAACGTTCTAGGCATCTAGGAATGTTGTCAAGTGTTGGTGCTACAAAAAGGCAAAAGAAAAACTCTGTGTTTTTTGAAGGTACTCTTATAGGTCTAATTAGTATCCCTATTGGTATCATAGCGGGGCTTGTAGGAATAGACACTACATTTATGTTTATAAATTCTATTATAAAAGAAGCCTTAAGTCTAAGTGAAAGTTTAAGACTAATAGTATTACCAGAGACAATTTTAATTGCTACCTCTGTTTCAATCATCACTATTTTTACTTCAACCTATATACCTGCAAAAAGAGCATCCAATATTTCAGCTATAGATGCAATTCGCCAAACAGCAGATGTAAAGATTACGCAAAAAGATGTTAAGACATCAATACTAACAAGAAACATATTTGGCATAGAAGGAGAGTTAGGACTTAAGAATCTAAAAAGAAATAAATCGAGATACAGGGCAACGGTACTTTCATTGATCATAAGTATGATTTTATTTTTATCGGTGTCTTACTTTACATCAAGTCTTGAAAAATCTATTTTATTGAGTCAAGATGGGGTTAATTACGATATAGAAGTGTTTTTTAATGATAGAGATAAAACAAAGCAAGAAGACCTAATCAGAAAAATAACCTCATTAGATAATATAGTAGACGCGAACTCCATTGCTTCACTTGATGTTCGTTCTTGGATTCAAGAAGATTTCATAGCTGATTACTTAAAGGGAGATCATGAGGAAATTTTAAAGAATGGTAAATATCCCTACAATATAAAACTTATAGCATTGGATGATCAGGCCTTAATGGCTTATGCAAAAGAAGTTGGAGTTGATTTTAAAAAGTTAATGGGTGCAGAAGAACCTTTTGCGATAATCATTGATACAGTAAGGTTCGAAGAAGCAAAAACAGGTAGAATTGTGGAGTCAAAGGTTATCAATACAGAGATAGGACAGAAGCTAGACTTAGAATTTTATGATAGTGAATTTGAAAAATATATCCCTATTGATTCGGTAGAGATAGCTGCTCTTGTAGATAAGGTTCCTATGGGGATTTCTTCTATTAATTACAAGGATAGTTTTAATGTAATTGTATCTGAGGATGCTTTTTATAAAATCATACAAGATAATATGAATATGAGCGAGAGCGTAAATAGGGCACTATATCTAAAAAGTGATAATCCTTTAAAACTTCAAGAAGACAGTGAAGAAATTCAAGGATTATATGGTGAAGATGAAATGGCTATTTATAATATATATATGAATAGGAAAAGAGAAGAACAGATGATCGTATTAATGTCTGTATTCACATATGCCTTTGTTTTACTCATTGCCTCAATATGTGTAGCCAATATTTTTAATACGATATCAACTAGCATAGCACTTAGGAAAAGAGAGTTTGCAATGCTGAAATCTGTTGGAATGACACCTAAAGAATTTAATAAAATGATAAATTATGAAAGCTTATTCTATGGTATAAAAGCTCTATTATACGGGCTTCCAATAAGTTTTGTTGTGATGTATTTAATACACAAAACACTTATGGTTAAGTTTGGCTTTGTATTTGAGATTCCATGGGTGAGTGTTTCTATAGCAATAATTGCAGTATTTGTGATAGTTGGAGTATCAATGCTTTACTCTAGTAAAAAGATTAAAAGAGAAAATATTATAGATGTACTTAAGCAAGAGATTATATAGTATAAAACCAGACAAAATTGAAATAAATTAATTTATAGGAATAGGAATATTTTTCCTAAAATATAGAAATACTATCTGTATAGTGTGTAAAATTGATTTAAAACTATGAATGATATATACTATATATAACAATAAAGGAGGAATGTTCCATGAAAATTAATACGGTAAAAATTAATCAACGTAGTAGGGCTAGTTCTAGTGCTAATAAAAGATTAAGAAAGTCTGGTTATTTACCTGGAGCTATATCCGGAAAAGAAATACAAGCTGTATCTGTATCCATTAAAAAGGATGATTTTAGGAATATGCTAACTACATCAGGTAGAAATGGGGTATTTAAATTAGAATTACCCGACCAAGATCCTTATACTGTCGTTATCAAAGAAATTCAAAACGATATTATAAGCAGAGAAATCTTACATGTAGATTTTCACAAAATATCCCTTACTGAAGAAATTCAGACGGATGTTGCTATTCGATTTACAGGTATGGAATCATTAGAGAAAAAGAAATTGTTATTGGCTACTAGTCTAGATGCAGTAACAGTAAAATGTTTACCACAAAATACTCCAGAGACTATTGATATTGATGTATCTAATTTAGAAAAAGGCGATACAGTTAAAGTAGGGGATCTTACACTAGCAGATGGTATCATTGCACAAAATAATGCTGATGATGTTATCGTTGTTGTAACAGAGCCAAAGATTCAAGTAGTAGAAGAAGATGTTGAAGAAGCAGATACTAGTTTATAAAAAAGACAAGCATAAAATAAATAATAGATTTACAAGGAAGTGCTATGCTTCCTTCATAAATCTAAATCAGATTTCTTTCAGAGTAGATATTGAAATATTTCTACTCTGTTTTTTTATGTAATAAGAAAGTCCTACTTTTGACATTGACTCCTGTCCAGTCATCTTGAGCGCAAGCGAAAGATCTTGACCCTAAAGGAATACCCTAATGCTAGTGACTAATGACTAGCGACTAAAGCGTCGTAGGCACTTCTTTATATTACGATTTTAGAAATCTCATAATATATCAAAGGATAATCTCTAGAATTCATTGCCTCGCTATATAATATACTTTTAATAATTAAAGCTTAAAGATGAAGTGTAAATTATACAGTTTATAAAGTACTTTCACCATTAGGCATCTTTGGTTTTTCTATTTTTTGATATAGGTAATAAAATTTGTATTGCTCCAATAACAAAAAATATTACATGAAGAGGATTAATATTAGATAAGATAATGCATTGAATGACAATCCACATACATAAAATGAGACCAAGGCCCATGCTCAACAGATTATCGTATTTGATTTTACGCAAATGAAATAGAAATCCTACAATATTTCCAATCCCTATAATGACGAACAAAAAAAGACTAGGAACAAAGAAGTCTTTAAATGGTGACCCTATTAAATACTTACTAGCTGGCATGCCAAATGCCGCTCCACTCGGACTCGTCATACCAAAAACTCCCCCAAAAAAAGCACCAATTCCAACGAATAAATGAATCCTCATTAAAATTCGGTTAATATTTTTCAAATAAAACACCCTTTACAATATGTATTGAGTATATCATAATCTATATAATAAAAAATATCAATAAACTTGATATAGATCAATTTAAATACTTTACATAATTGGTATGATGTAATCAAGAAATCAAACAAAACAAGAAAGAGGGAATAGATATGTCAAACCAATTAACATTTAATCAAGTGAAGGAAAGCCATTTTAAGAGATTAGAACAATATGTACCAGTTGTAGATCGAGTTCATGGAGATAATCATCCAGAGTTTCATGATGTGAAAAAATTATTTGATGCGATTAACGAGAAAACAAAAGCTGCAGGATCAGAAAAACCTGAATTAAACGAAGAATTATCTAAACTACGGGAAATCACAAACCACTACACTGTTCCAGGCGATGTTTGTGAAAGCTTTGAAGCTGTATACAATATGTTAGCTGATGTAGATCAAGCTTATCAAGCTTAAGATGAAAGACTAAATCCAGAAAGCAAAAGCAACAAATTGCTTTCTGGATTATAACAAGGTAAACAAATGGATTACATCCATTTCAAATAGGAACACATGCGTATAAGAAACCCAAAAATAAAAGGGGGAGGGAGTAAATATGCAGAGATTTATATTAAGTAAGAAAAATCACATAACCGTAATCAGTGGGATTTTAATCCTTATTGGATTTATTAGTGAATTAGGCTTTAAAAATGAAAGTATAGCGATTTGGTCTTTAGGTATAGCATCTGTTCTAGGCGTTGCGCCTATTGCAATCCAAGCGTACCAAGCATTAAGAGTAAAAGTTGTCAGCATCGATGTTTTAGTTACCATTGCAGTTGTTGGAGCATTTTTAATTAAGAACCTTGAAGAATCAGCTATTGTTACATTCTTATTCTTATTTGGAGCCTATTTAGAACAACGAACACTAAACAAAACACGATCTGCAATTAAAGAACTAACAGAAATGGCGCCGGAAAGTGCCCTAAAACAAATGGAAAATGGCGAATTTGAAGAAGTAGAAGTAGATGAAGTTGACGTAGGAGATACTTTACTCGTAAAAACCGGCGCAAAGGTTCCTGTTGACGGCACGGTTTTAAGCGGAGAAGGGCATATAAATGAAGCAAGTATTACAGGTGAATCTCTTCCAGTAAGTAAAAAGAAAGATACAAAAGTGTATGCAGGAACAATCTTAGAAAATGGAACCATCCAGATTATGGCAGATCGTGTAGGAGAAGATACTACTTTTGGTAAGATCATCGAGCTTGTTGAAGAAGCACAAGATTCCAAATCAGAAGCAGAACGTTTCATCGATAAATTCTCTAAATATTATACCCCAGCTGTTTTGGTTCTGTCTTTTATCGTATGGTTATTTTCAAGAGATATCGAACTGGCCATTACAATATTAGTTCTTGGATGCCCAGGAGCGTTAGTTATCGGCGTACCTGTTTCAAATGTTGCTGGTATTGGTAATGGAGCAAAACACGGTGTTCTTTTAAAAGGCAGCGAAGTGATTCAAGATTTTAGTAAAGTAGATACAATTGTATTTGACAAAACAGGTACTTTGACAATTGGAAATCCTAAAGTAGCAGATCAGGAAATGTATACAGATAATGTGGAGGAAGTATTGGCTTATGTAGCAAGTGTTGAAAAGGAATCAGACCACCCATTAGCGAATGCAGTGGTGGAACATATTGGAGAGACAAAACAATACAGTGTTGAAAAGACAGATGTTGTTAAAGGTGGCGGAATTGTGGCTCAAGTAGAAAATCATAGAATAGCAATAGGAAATGTTTTTCTCATGGAGCAAGAAAACGTCTCTTTAAGCGAGAAAGCTCTTTCAGATATTAAGAGGTTTGAAAAGAATGGAAACTCACTCGTTCTTACATCTGTTGACGGAAAGTTACAAGCCCTAATGGGTATTCGTGACCAAATTAGACCAGGAGTAAAAGAAGACCTTCAAAAGCTAAAGAAATTAGGTGTTAAAAACCTAGTAGTCCTTTCAGGAGATAATCAAGGAACCGTTGATTTAGTAGCAAGTGAACTAGGTCTTACAGAAGCTCATGGACACATGTTGCCAGAAGATAAATCTGCATATATTGAAAAGTTACAAGGAAAAGGTCAAATTGTTGCCTTCGTCGGTGATGGAGTGAATGACAGTCCATCCCTTGCTCTAGCTCAAATTGGAATCGCAATGGGAGGCGGTACAGACGTAGCCATAGAGACTTCGGATGTAGTTCTAATGAATTCAGATTTTAGCCGATTACCACATGCACTAGGTTTGACAAAAGCAACCGCTAGTAATATGCGCCAAAATATTTTTATTGCAGTTGGAGTTGTATTAGTGCTCCTTGCCAGCGTATTCTTCAGTGAATGGATGAACATGTCTATAGGAATGTTAGTACATGAAGGAAGTATATTAGTGGTTATTTTAAATGGCATGAGACTCTTAAGCTATAAATTAAAATATTAAAGATGAATCATAAAACTTGATGTAAATCAATTTAAAACAAACAATAATGGTATAGAATGAAATTAATAAATAGAGGGAGAGATGAAAAATGAAGAAAGCAACGATTCAATTAGAAACATTAACTTGTCCATCATGTATGCAAAAAATAGAAAATGGTGTAAAATCTTTAGGCGGTATTGATAAAGATAGTTTAAATGTATCCTTTAACTCTAGTAAAGTAAAAGTAAATTTTGACGATGAAAAAGTATCAATAAACGATATTGAAAGCGCAATCACGAAATTAGGATATGAAGTTAAAAAATCTCAAGTCAAAGATCTATAAGACAAAAACAAACCGGCCCTCATGAGTTAGATCAATAATCTAGCTATGAGGGCCGGTATTATGTAGAAAGAAAATTCTGCTTTTGATCCTAGCTACTAAACCAGTCATTCTAGGGCGTTAGGGTTCAATCCTGACCGTGAAGGAATACCCTAACACTAATGACTAGAAACTAAAGGAGGTCACCATTGGTGACCTAAGAGATTTTACGTAGAACTAAAGTGCAGGCGCTTTAAGCATCTCTTCTTCAAAACTTTCAAACCCCAGCCTATCTATGGTATTAGCCAAACGCTCTCCAGCTATTCCTTGATCTTTGTAAAATAGAATTACTTTTTCTATTGTATCTAAAACTTCATCTTGTTCTTTAAATACTCTGTTTAGAGCTTTGCCTCGATTTACATTTTTACCCCACGTTCCGCCCACACAGATTTTATAGCCTACCTGACTATCTCTTAAGGCATCAAAATGGCATTTACTCACACAACGTCCACAGCGAATGCAAGTATTATAATCAATATGTACTATACCGTCTACAACTTGAGCTGCGTTAGTTGGACATACTTCTACAACGGCACATTTTTTACAGCTTTTGCATAGTTCCTTATTTAGATTTGGCTCCTTGGAGCCCATTACACCTACGTCATTTAAATCTGGTTTAACGCAATTATTTGGGCAGCCACCAACAGCAATCTTAAATTTATGAGGTAATTTTACTTCTCTATATCCTTCATAAAAACGACGGTGCATTTCTTCTGACAAAGAACTAACGTCAATTAAACCGTAATTACATGTAGAACCTTTGCAAGCGACAATTGGGCGCACTTTAGGTCCTGTACCACCTATTTGAAGACCTTCTTTAGCAATAAATGCTCTAAAGTCTTCAATTTTATCATATGGAATACCTGGGCATTCTACAGATAGTCTAGTAGTAAAAAGAATATTTCCATCTCCAAATTTCTCTGCAGCCTCTGCAATACACCTAGCTTGTTGAGGCGTAAGCTTTCCATTGACTGTTATAACCCTTGCAGAAAAGTTATCTGTACCTCTGTTTCGTAAGAAACCAAGTCCTTTAACTCTTTTTTCCTCTTCTAGTGTAACTTTTAAACTAGCCATAATAATTAGCCTCCGATTATAATATTTGAACCTTTTATATAAATATAACATTTGTAAATATCTTTATAAAATGATATTATCTTATCATGATTATAGGTAAAACCTATCAACTCTCATCTGAAAGGAATAAGCCATGACTATAAGGCATTTAAAGATATTTATTGAAGTAGCACAATGTGGAAAAATGCGCAGTGCAGCTGAAAGATTGTTTGTGTCTCAACCTACTATAAGTCAAGCAATCAGAGAGTTAGAGCAGCACTATGGCGTTCTATTATTCCAACGCATAAAAAAGAGATTGTATATTACTGACGAGGGAAAACAGTTATTATTTTACGCCAAAGATGTAGTCGAACAATTTGATCATCTAGAAGAAAAAATGTTCAATCTGAGTAGAACCGAAAAAGTTAAAATAGGTGCCACTGTAACAGTGGGAGAATGTATTTTGAGCGATATAATTAACCAGTTTAAAATAAAAGAACCTACTGTAGAGGTTTACTCCTATGCCAATAATACAGAGCGCATTGAAGAAAAACTGCTAAATGGAGAAATTGATATTGGGATTATTGAAGGTAAAATTAAAAGTCCTAATTTAATTAGTATTCCCAAAATTAAAGATTACCTTGTTCTAGTTTGCAGTAACCAACACCCATTTGCTAAAAAAGATGTCATCAACTTAAAGGAATTGGCAAATAAAAGTTTTGCAATGAGGGAAAAGGGCAGTGGTACTAGAGAATTATTTGAAGAGTATATGATAAAGAATAAGGTACCTATTAAAACGGTTTTTGAAGGAAATAGCCCAGAATCCATTAAAAGAGAAGTTGTAGAAAACAATTGTTTGGCGGTTATATCTATTGGTCTAGTACAAAAGGAAGTACAGGACTCCAAGATCCACATTATTAAAAACGCAAACGAAGGCTGGAATAGATACTTTAGCGTTGTTTACCATAAAGACAAAGAATTGACAGATAAAATAAGATGTATAATAGATATTATAAATAATTATAAATATCTGCAGAATTATCCTAAATTTCAATCAGGAATGCTCATAAATGAAACTTCTTAAATAAATAGTGATTTGCGGACTTCTTAAATATTACATATAATTGAAGATAAGTAAATATCAAAGAAATTGCTTAAAGGATGAAAGGGGATATCAGTTTTGATAAAAGATAATAAGAACATAAAGATAAAAATACTTAAGGATGGTCCATACATGGTAACAGGAAATGTACCTTTAAATGAAACAATCATTGTTCCAAAGGGCAAGGGCTATGAATACGAAAAGGGATGTACTTTTCCAGCTAAAGAACAATACGCATTATGTCGATGCGGAAAATCAAAAAACCCACCATTTTGTGATGGTGCCCATGTAAAAGAAGGATTTGATGGGACAGAAACTGCATCTAAGGCGAAATTTGAAGAAAGAGCTGAACTACTGAAAGGGCCTGACCTTGATCTTATGGATGATGGCAGGTGTGCTTTAGGGCGCTTTTGTCATTTAGAGGATGGCAGCGTTTGGCAATTAGTAAAGAAATCCGATGTTCCAGAATATCGGGAGCAAGCCATTAAAGGAGCATCTGAGTGCCCAGCAGGTAGACTAGTCGCTCTAGATAAGTCGGGAAAACCATATGAAGATGAATATGAACCTTCTATTGAGTTCCTTCAAGACCCTGAAAAAGGGGTAAGCTGTGGCATTTTTGTTAAGGGAAATATTCCAATTGAATCCTCTAATGGAGAAATGTATGAAACAAGAAATAGGGTAATGCTATGCCGATGTGGAGAATCAAGTAACAAACCCTTCTGTGATGCAACTCATGTAAGTGCAAAGTACTTAGATCAAGAATAAGAGTCCTATAAAGTGAAAAAATTTGGTAATCATATAAGTGCAGCCGAAGGCATCCTTCGGTTGTTTTTATGTAATTGAAAATTTATTATAAAAATAGTCTACTCTTTATACAAAAGCGAATACATTTATTACGATAATATAGATAGCTGATTGTTATTTGTTATAAAGATGAGGAACCCAATTGTACATATTGTCTTGCTTAAGATTGCATTTACCTATAAAATACAGTAGTGCTTAAATAAAGGAGGAATTATTATGAATAAAAGATTATTACTAGCAGGGATGTTGATAGCAAGCATTCTTTTTTTATCAGCTTGTACCAATACAACAGAAGGAAAACCTAATGAAGATACGAGTAAAGAGTTATCTTTAAAAATTGGTTTAATGCCAGCTGTAGATGCAGCACCTATGTATATAGCAGAAAAGGAAGGCTACTTTGAAGAATTAGGCCTAGATGTAGAGTTTGTAGTCTTTAACAATGGACAAGAAAGACAAAGTGCATTACAGACAAATACAATAGATGGCTCTATAACGGATTTAATTGCCGTAGCTACTAATGTAAATAGTGGATTTGGTCTAAAAGCTACATCTATGACCCAAGGAATGTTTCCGGTACTTGTAAAATCTGATTATGAAGATAAGAAGGATATTAAGGCTACTATGATGGAAGTCAGCGTGACCAACTTTTTAATCGATGAATGGTTTGGTGAGGACCACAATATTGAAAAAGTATTTATTAACGAAATACCAGCTCGATTAGAAATGGTTAAAAGTGGTGATGTAGATATGGGCATTTTCCCAGAGCCAATGGCATCTATGGGCGCTGTAGATGGCCTAGAAAAGAAAACTTTTGAGATGAAAGATGGCTACTCACCTGATGTACTTGCGTTTACGGCAAAGGCTTTAGATGAAAAGGCTAAGGCGATAGAGCTTTTCTATGAAGGATACAATAAAGCTATAGGAGATATACATGCTGATGAAACTATAGCAAGGGATGTAGTAATTGAAAAGCTTGATTTAAATGAATCCATCAAAGAGGACATAATCCTTCCAGCGTATACGAAAGCTTCGTTACCTGATGAAAAATATCTTGAAAACATTATAACGTGGGTAGAAGAAGTATTAAAAAAAGACATGGAAGTGTCTCCAGAGGACCTCGTTGAAAGAGCTTTTGTAGAATAATGGTAGATATCAAAGATTTAAGTTTTTCCTATGGCTCTGATATTG
Source organism: Alkalibaculum bacchi (assembly GCF_003317055.1). NCBI lineage: Bacteria > Bacillati > Bacillota > Clostridia > Eubacteriales > Eubacteriaceae > Alkalibaculum > Alkalibaculum bacchi. The sequence goes on along the minus strand of NZ_QNRX01000009.1, from coordinate 22,879 downwards.
CCCTAAAGGACATTAGTCTTCATATAAATGAAAATGCTACATGTGCCATCATTGGACCCTCAGGATGTGGAAAGACGACCCTGCTTTATTTATTAGCAGGGCTTCTCCATACAAACCAAGGAGAAATTAGGGTAAATGGAGATAAGATAATGACAAGTCGAAAAGAAACAGGTGTTATTCTACAAGATTACGGGCTTCTACCTTGGAAAAAGGTAAAGGACAATATAGCCCTAGGACTAACCATTCGTAACCTTTCTAAGGAAGAAATTCAAAGAGAAGTAGATAAAATTCTAACGGAACTAGATATTTTAGAATTAAAGGACAAGTTTCCAGCTCAGCTTAGTGGCGGGCAAAAACAAAGGGTCACCATTGCTAGAACCTTAGTGACCAAACCGGATTTACTTTTAATGGACGAAGCGACCTCTGCATTAGATGCGATAACCAAAGAGCATATTCAAAATTTACTTCTGAAACTGTACCATAAAAAACCTAGTACCATGATCTTTATCACTCATAGTATTGAAGAAGCTGTATTTCTTGGGCAGAAAATTGTCATTATGGAAAAATCAAGAATCAAAAAAGTCGTTGAAAATCCTTATTTTGGAGACTCAAAAATCCGTAGAAAGATGGAGTACTACGGTATATGTCTAGAGGTAAGAAAGGCGCTAGAAGAGGGGTATTGAAAATGAACTTATTAAAACGAAGAACAAAGGATAATACCCTATATGGACTCCTAATGGTGTGCGCTATTTGGTATGGACTTCATTTTATCATTAAGTCCAATATCGTTCCTAGCCCCAATGAAACGGTAAAGCAATTCGTAATTTTATTTCCTCAAGTGCTATCTGTTCACCTTATAGCAAGTTTATACAGGATCATTATTGCTATACTTCTATCTGTACTGATAGGAGTTCCATTAGGGTTATGGACCGGTATGAGCAAAAAAGCAGACGCTATTATTTCTCCTATAATATATATTTTGTATCCATTGCCTAAGGTCGCATTCTTACCTATATTTATGATTTTGATGGGTATTGGAGATCTTTCTAAAATTGTACTCATGATTACCATAATCGTATTTCAGATCCTTTTATCTGTAAGAGATGGAGTGAAAGAAATTCAAAAGGAACTCTTTTACTCGGTTTTTTCACTAGGCATAACAGGTCTAGGTGTATGTAAACATTTAATATTACCAGCAGTTCTTCCAAAACTAATATCAGCTCTTAGAATAACTTTAGGAATTAGCATTTCTACTCTATTTTTTGCCGAAAATTTTGCTACCACTTATGGAATAGGATATTATATTATGAACGCTTGGATTATGGTAGATTACCTAGATATGTTTTCGGGAATAATAGGACTGAGTTTATTAGGGTTATTTTTATTAAAAATTTTAGATCTCATAGAGAAAAAACTGTGCCCATGGGTCTTTTTAGAAAAGAATAGTGTAGATTAAAGAAGCCTATTTTGATAAAGTAGAAAGGAAGTAGTGCAAATATATACTTTATTACATAAAGGTGAGATAAAATGTTTGATTATATATATGACGAAAAAGCCATAGTACAGAAGAGAAAGCAAATTTTTGAAGAGTTCTTAGAGTTATCCGAAAATGTAGAAGACGGCAATTTTAAGACCATTTCTACCTATGATTTAAAGCTATTGTTTGAACTATACGACAAGGTGTTTTTTCATAGTGATTTTCGCAATCAATATGAAGGTAGTCTTCGGTTCTCTTTTTCTAAGCGTATGACCAGAAGTGCTGGACTTACTTTGTGCCCTCAAAATATTAGCACATTACAGCCAAAGGATGTAATCATTGAGTTTCGTTTTGGCATCAATTTCTTCTTTAATTACGATTTAAGCCATAAAGAAAAATTTGTTTCCGGCGTAAAAACCCATAATGCTCTAGAGGCACTACAATTAGTTTTAGAGCATGAAATTTGTCATGTCATTGAATTTATACTGTATCATCGGTCGAGTTGCAAGGGGAAGCGTTTTAAAACAATAGCTAAAAATTTATTTAATCATAGCAGCAGTTATCATGCATTACCTACAAATCGAGAGATTGCTAAAGAAAAGTTGGGTTTATCTATTGGGAAAAGAGTATCCTTTCAATTTGAAAATGAATCCTTTGAAGGTTTTATTAATGGAATTAACAAGCGAGCTACAGTTATGGTAAAAAATAAGGAAGGGGATTACATAGACCGTCAAGGAAATCGATATGCAAAATACTATGTGCCTTTAAACCATTTAACCTTAATTGAATAGAACTACTGTTGTGCCATCACCTCTAAACAAATATCCTGCATAAGATTATTCCTAAAGACTAAAACTAATATAAATACAAATTGATATAAGGAAGGGAATAAGATGGATAACAACAAAAATAGGAAAAAGGATAGAGAAAAGAGCAATTCAGAACTCAGAAAAATGGAACCCAAAGACAATGAAGATGTAGGGATAATCAATGGTATTAAAATAGGTACTCATGACGGAAAGCACGAAAAAAATACGAAGTAGATAACTTTATTACAAAGCAGAATCTCTAGGACTATAGAAGGTTCTGTTTTTTTGTAGAATAATATCAAATAAAGTATGAATTGTAATCAATATGTGGCTAATAAAAAATATTGTAACAAAAATGTAATAAATGTTTGTCAAAAAGTTGAATTAATGTTACAATAAAAAAGTCATAAATTACGTGTCAACGGATAGCAAATTTGATGGAGTGTAATCACATGGAAAATCAACCAAAAGGGCTGAAAGAAAAAATAAACAAGCTCAGCCTGAAGAAAAAAGCTCTACTAGCATCTGGCATCATCACAGTTGCGACGGTAGTGGGGATATATGCCTATGAAAGCAGCTTCTCTTATGAATTGGTCTTGAACAAGGAATCGGTAGGTATAGTAAAGGAAATGGAATACGCTGAAAATGCTTTATTAGCTGTTCAAGAAAAAGTAGATGAAAGCCACGGAGAAAAAGCATATTACAGCGAAGAAGTACAGTACAATAAAGTGAGAGTAGAAAAGGACAAGCTTCTTAGCGAAAAACAACTAGAAAAAAGCATATATGAAAATATTGATATTTATAAACCCGCTGCTATACTTATGGTAGACGGGGAGGAAAAATTGATTTTAGAGGCAAAAGAGCAGGTTCAAAATATATTAGAAGGTATTAAAAAGCCCTTTGTAGAAGAATTAAAGAGTAAAGATGTAGAATTAGTAAATGTAGATTTTAATCAAAAGGTTGAAATTGTAGAAAAAGACGTTTTAGTAGAAAATATTCTTAAACAAGAAGAAGCTCTTTATCAAGTAAATCAAACTCAACCAAAGACTTATAAAATTGCCTCGGGTGATTCTGCATGGACGATTTCTAGATCTACAAATACACCAATTACTAATTTAGAAAAAGCCAATCCAGACAAAAACCTTGAAAATTTAATGCCAGGAGAATCTCTTAACTTAGCTTCTAAAGAATCATTTATCGATGTAAGTGCTACGGTAAAGAAAATTGAGACGAAAGAAATTGATTTTGAAGTAGAAGAGAAAAAAGATTCATCCATGTATATTGGAGAAACAAAAGTAGAACAAAAAGGCGAAAAAGGATCAAAAGAAATTACCAAATCTATTACATATATAAATGATATTGTAGAAAAAGAAGAAATCATAAAAGAAGAAATCATAAAAGAGCCAGTAAACAAAATCGTATTAGTAGGAACAAAGGTAAGAGCAGTAGCAAGTGCAAGTACAAGTGCAAGTAGAGGAGGCAGCGGCAAAGCCGCTCCTACATACAATGGAGATTTAGGATCAGCCATAGTAGCTACTGCAAAACATTACATAGGAATTCCATATGTATCTGGAGGTTCAACACCATCAGGTTTTGACTGTTCAGGTTTTACATCTTATGTGTATAGACAATATGGAATAAGCATACCTAGAACTAGTGGTGGTCAAGGTGGTTTAGGTGGATACGTATCAAGATCAGATCTAAGACCAGGAGATATCGTTGTTTTTCCAGGGCATGTAGGAATTTACGTTGGTGGTAACAGCTTTATACATTCACCAAGACCAGGAAAATCGATTCAAATATCGTCGCTAGATGGTTATTGGTCATCAAGATTCCAAGGCGGAAGAAGAGTATATTAATAAAAAAACTGCAATCTGAGATTGCAGTTTTTTTATTAATAATTTAGAAATACTCGTATGTGGGGCAATAATTAAGCCGCTGTATATACTAATCGCTTATAATTTAAAATAACAAAGGTATTTTCCTCTTGATAAGTGTAAATCATTGGGATATAATAAAGAAAAGAATATTTTAACAAGTGCCTCTTAAGAGGATAATAGGGAATCAGGTGAAAGCCCTGAACGGTCCCGCCACTGTAAACGAGTAGCAAATTATCGATAAACCACTGTTTCTTATTAAAGAAATGGGAAGGGAGATAAAAAGCGTTGATCCGTTAGTCAGGAGACCTGCTTGTTAATGAATTGTGCACTCTCTAGGAAAGAGTAAACATTTGAGAATGATGGAAAAGTTCTCAGCCTTATTTGGCTGAGAACTTTTTTTGCGTGAAACAACGAGCAAAGCGAAAGCTACGCTTTCGCAGTAGATATGGGATGCAACAGCCAAATGGCTTGCCAATTTGGTTGTGGAATCACAATCTACATAAATAAAACTAGACAGAAAAACCCATCTCGCTTGTAAGCGAGTTATAATTTTCCTGACCACCTAACCACCTGACCACCTTAAACACGCCAATCCATTATTTCTTAACTGTTACGATGACACAACAATGAATTTATCCAACAAAAATATCGAAAGGAGTGTAAAAATGTTTCAAATAGGAATCGATATGGGCGGAACTTTTACAGATTTTATTGCTATAGGAAATGAAGAGTTTAAAACTGTCAAAGTCCCTTCAAATAAAGAATCCCCCATACAAACAGTACTAAGGGGGTTAGAAGAATTAGCTACTAATTTTAATATGCCATTAGGAGAGTTTCTTTCAAAAACCCATAAGCTAGTTCATGGAAATACTGTAGCAATTAATGCCTTGCTTCAAAGAAAAGGGGTAAAGACAGCTTTAATCTCTACAAAGGGATTTACGGATACATTAGAAATGAGGCGGGCCAGACTTGATAATCAATGGGATTTCTTTTCGCCTATTCCTAAAGTCTTAGTTCCTCGCCATTTGCGCCTGCCAGTATCAGAAAGAGTAGATTATAGCGGAAAAGTATTACAAGAATTAGTACAAGAGGATTTAGAAGAAATTCTAGAAAAGTTGCAAAAAGAGAAAGTAGAGTCTGTTGCTGTTTGCACTCTTTTCTCCTTCATGAATCCTTCCCATGAAAAAGCCATAAAGGAGTACATAGAAGAGAGACTTGACAATGTATTTGTGTCTGTATCAAGCGAAGTATCGCCAAAGCTTGGAGAGTACGAAAGGGTTTCAACAACTGTGCTTAATGCTTATTTGACTCCACTAGTGTCTCGTTATCTTGATGAATTATCCCATGCTCTTAAAGAGCGCGGGCTTAAAACAGACATTCTATTAGTTCAAAACAATGGAGGTTTAGCTCATATATCCTATGCTAAGGATTTTGGCGTAAAAGGATTGTTTTCAGGTCCAGCTGCAGGAAGTAGCGGTGCAAAAGCATTAGGGGAGAGAGTATTAGAATCAAATCTTATCTTAGTAGATATGGGAGGAACCAGCTTTGATGTAAGCTTAGTAAGCGATTATGAGATTAAAATTATGCCAGAAGCTGTCGTAGGAGGATATCCAGTAAACTTACCTCTTGTTGATATCGAATCCGTAGGCATTGGTGGGGGGAGTATTGCTAGTATAGGTGTAGGCGCAATGCTATCTGTAGGTCCACAGTCTGCGGAATCTTACCCAGGTCCTGCTTGCTACGATAGGGGTGGTGAAGAACCTACGATTACAGATGCAGCTTTAGTTTTAGGCTTCATTGAAGAGGGAGATTTTGGTGGCAAAACGATGAAAATCAGAAAAGATCTTGCAGCTCAAGCTATTGAAGATAAAATTGCTAAGCCTTTGCATATGAGTGTAGAAGACGGAGCGTACGGAATATATCAAATTGCACTGGCCAAAATGGTCGATGCGGTTCATCTTATGACGATTCAAAAAGGACATGATCCAAGAGATTTTGCACTCTGCGCAGTTGGAGGAGCATCTCCAATTTTTGCTTGTAATATTGCAGAGGAAATTGGCGCTAAGATAACGATTATTCCTGCTAATGGAGAAGTCTTTTGTGCTCAGGGAATGCTCGAATCTCAAATTAAATTAGATATGGTACAAAGCATCGTTCAACAACTAGCTCAAGTACATTTTGATGAAATCAACAGCACTTTAAAGGGATTAAAAGAGGATGCGACTTCTCAGCTAAAAGCTCAAGGTCTTTTAGCAGAAAATCTTACGTACAAATTTCTCTTTGAAATACGATACGAAGACCAACATCACACATTGCCTGTTCAGTTTAAAGGAGAAGAATTAGATGAGCACAATATAAAAGAGCTTCTCGATGAATTTCACAATTTACACGAAAAGAATTACGGCTATTCAGAGAAAAATCAAGAGTGCACTTTAATTAGCATACGATTAGAGATGTGGGAAGAGTCTTTAGATCAAATATCTCAAATAGAAAGGCCCGTAGCTTCTGTAGAACCATTAATACCTAGGTATAGGAAGGTATACTTTGATGGTAAAGGCGTATATGACGAGATTCCCGTTTACAAAGAAAAAGAACTTTCACAAAATCATATCATAGCAGGCCCTGCATTAATCGAAAAGGATTATACAAGTATTTTTATCAATCCTCGCTTTGAAGGGAGCTTTAACGAACATGGTGATTTTATTCTAAGAAAAAGGGGGAGCCATATATGAGTATAGATGATGTCATTCTAAAGTCCGTTATCGCACATCGTTTAGATACGATTTCCAAAGAAATGGGGGTAGCATTAGAAAGATCTTCTAGGTCTCCTATTTTTGCAGAAGCTTGTGATTTTGCCTGCGGCGTTACCAATCACAAAGGAGAGCTCATATCCCAATTAAATGGAATACCAATTTTAGCTGCTGCAGGAGCTTTTAGCGTTCAAGCGATTATTGAAAAGTATGGAGAAGAGATTAAAGATGGGGATGTGTTCATCATTAATGATCCTTACTGGGGCGGAAATCATCTTCCAGACATTGGCATAATCACTCCAGTATTTTATGAAGAAGAGTTAGTCTTCTTTACCGTAAGTCGTGCACATCATGGAGATATTGGTGGTTCTGTGGCAGGCAGTTATAATACGAAAGCCACAGAGATATTTCAGGAAGGGATTCGAATTCCACCTACAAAGATGGCTACAAAAGATGGAATCATCTACGAAGTATTAGATCTCATTACCTACAATACAAGAAATCCTAACATGATGCGAAGTGATTTTTACGCTCAAATGGGAGCCAATAAAATAGGGAAGAATCGATTGATTTCACTACTTGAAAAATACGGATTAGAAAAAGTCAAAGAAATACTAGTTTCTATCCTGAAAAGCGCAGAAGAATTGGCTAAAAGTGAAATCGCAAAATTTCCTCAAGGAACTTATATTGGCGAAGAATGGCTGGATGATGATGGATTTCAAGAAGAGCCCATTAAAATTAAGGCCTCTGTCACTTTTAATGGCGATGAAGTCTTGATTGATTTTACAGGTAGTGATGAACAAGTTACAGGTTTTGTAAACTGTGGTTTAGTCACTACAAAATGTGCCTCCTATATTGGATTACTGTGGGCTCTTTCTCCTGAAATCCCCCGAAATAGTGGCGGGTTTAGGCCAATAAACATCATTGCGCCTAAAGGCAGTATAATAAATCCCCATGAAGGTGCACCAGTAACCATGTCTACTTTACATTGTGCAAGCGAAATTATTGCAGCAATCCTAAAGGCTTGTGCTAAAGCTGTACCTGAGAGAATTCCAGCAGGTTTTGGTCGTTATTTAGGACCTTCTTTCTACGGAACGGACCCTAGAAATGAAAAGTATTACGTAGGTTTTACCTTCTGCTCTCTAGGTTCTGGTGGTGGAAAATGCGGTCAAGATGGTTATCCTTATATGGCTGCTTTTTCAAATTATGGTGGTGTTCAAGCGCCAAATAATGAATCCAATGAAATTCAGTATCCAGTTCTCACTTTAAATCATCATCTAGTCACCGATACTGCAGGCTCAGGAGAGTACCGAGGAGCTCCAGGAGTCAAATACGAGTATCAATTCTACGGTCATGATCAAAGTATAGTCATGTGGGGAGATGGAATGAAAATAGCACCATATGGATTAGAAGGTGGAAAGTTAGGCAGCACGAATAAGAATTCCCTTACTACCAAAAAAAATGGTTCAGAGGTATTACCAAGCAAAACGGCACCTCGAAGAATTGACTCAGGAGATAGTATATTAATTATATCCTCTGGTGGAGGAGGTTGGGGTGACCCTTATAAGAGAGAACGAGAAAAGGTCTATGAAGATTTTATAAACGGTTATATCAGTCAAGAAAAAGCAGAAAAAGATTATGGAGTGGTTTTATCACACGCTGGAGTAAACATAGAAAAAACAAGAAAATTAAGAAATGTGGAGGGAAAGTAAATGAATAATGTGAGTATGGCACAAAAGGTAGAAAGTAGGAAAAAAACGCGTTTTGATACGAAGGCACTTGTTGGTGCTGTGATTTTGGGGATTGTTTTTGTTCTCGTACAACAAATTGCACATAGAATTGACGCTTTAATTAACCCAGCTAGTACGATTATTGGTGGAGTAACTTGGGCTATGTTTACAGGACTCACTGTCCTCTTATTTAAACAGCCGGCGGGCCTTATTACTGTAGAAGTGCAGGCTCTAGTAGCAGTAGCATCGGGTCTGTCTCCTTTATCTATTTTCTTTATTCCATCTAATGGCTTGGCCTCTATTGGCTACACTCTTGTTACTTGGAAGTTTTCTATGGAAAAGTGGTCACACCATTTATTGGCTCAAATCGTTTCTAATGTATTAGGAAATATCGTAGTAGGGATTGGTTTGTATATGGTTCTTGCAGTGCCTATTCCTGCGATACTCGTATCTAGTACGATTACGACTTTAGTAGGTGTTGTTGGTGGCACTATTCTTACAAAAAAAGTATATGAGGGCATTCATAAATCTGGAGTACTAAAATAAGGAGGACAAAATGAATCAAGACTGGAGAGCATTTATAAAAGAGTACGAAGATCAAGGGGGAGAAATCCTTTCCATTAAAGAAGGGTTAAATAGAGAATACGAACCTACAGGAATTATGATGGAACTAGAAAGACAAAAGCGTTATCCATTAGTTCACTTTGAAAAAATAGCGGGTTCTGAGTTTTCTGTTATAGCCAATACCATTGGCACAAGAGAGAGGCTTGCCCTATCTTTAGGTGTAGAAGTAAAGGACTTGTACAGCGTATTAGCAGACAGGATTAAAAATAGCATAGAACCAGAAATCATTGAAAATGCACCTTTTAAGGAAAATTGTCTACAAGGAGAGGAATTAGATTTAACAAAACTTCCTATATTGACTCATTTTCCAGTAGATGCAGGTCCTTATATTACTGCAGGCTTGGTGACGGCGAAAGATCCTGTATCTGGAGCAGATACCTGTGGATATCACAGAATGCAATTAAAGGGCAAAGATAAATTAGCTATAAGTCTTCATTCTCGCCAACGATTGTGGGAGTATTTTAGAAGAGCTGAAGAAATGGGGAAAAATTTAGAGGCAGCTGTAGTCTTAGGTGTTCACCCTGCTATATCTATGGGATCTATGGCGTTAGTTCCTTATGATCAAGGTAAATTTCCTCGAATGGGTGGACTCATACAAGAACCTTTAAAGATCTCACCATGTACCACTATCAATGTAGAGGTGCCTGCTTATGCAGAAATTGTTATTGAAGGAGAAATTCTTGCAGGAGTACGAGAGCCAGAGGGCCCATTTGCAGAGTTTACGAATTATGCATGCCATAGAAGTACAGAAAATGTCTTTAAGCCAAAAGCGATTTACTATCGAAATAATGCCATTTATCAATCCATTACACCTGGAATGTGTGCAGAACACAATACGGTTATTGCCGTGCAAAGAGAAGGGGATGTATTAAAAGCATTAAAAGAAAATATCCCTAATATCGTAGATGTACATGTGCCTGTATCTGGATGTGGGTGGTTTCATTGTTATATCTCTATGAAGAAAATAGCAGAAGGTCAACCAATGCAAGCTATTTTGACGGCACTGGGTATGGATTTTAATCTAAAACATGTGGTGGTAGTAGATGAAGATGTAGACGTTCAGGACGAAGCCCAAGTTTTATGGGCTATTGCTACGAGAGTACAGGCAGATAGGGATGTACACATTATTCCGCAACATATGGCTATGGGAGTTACATTAGATCCATCTACAGATGAACTCAGTAGAAGTGCAAAAATGGGAATCGATGCTACAAAACCTCTTGATAATTTTCCTGAGAGCATCAAACTTCACCCAGAAGCCATGAAAAAAGCTAGAGAAATCTTAGGGAAGATCAAATAGCATTAGGAGGAATAAAATGCTAGAGGTAAAAATTAAAAACCTTTGCTATGCTGAGGGCGAGGAATGGAGTTTAGAAGAAATTAATACTCATATTGAATATGGAGAACTCGTCTTTTTAACTGGTTCTCCACGTTCTGGTAAGACTACCTTGTGCCAGGTGGTAGCTGGAGTTCTTCCGAATTTTACAGATTGTATTCTAGAGGGCACGGTTCAATTAGATGGTGAAGATATTGTTACTAAAGATTTGCCAGAGGTAGCAGGTAAGGTTGCATATGTACGGGATGAACCAAAAAACCAGCTTTTTTCCTTTACTGTAGAGGAAGATTTGGGATTTGGACCTTGTAGCCTTCTTGTTGAGGAAGAAGAAGTAAAGAGGAGAATTAAAAGAGCATTAGATTTTGTGGGTTTAGAAGGCTATGAAAAGAGAAAAAGCCATACCTTATCAGGAGGAGAAGCCCAAAGAGCCGTCTTGGCATCTGTACTGACTTTAGATCCTAAAATTCTCATATTAGATGAAGCTGTCACTCAAATTGATCCAAAGGGTAGAAAAGATATTTATGAAAGATTGGGTCAGATGGCTAAAAAGGAGAAGAAAATTGTCATTATTGTGGACAATAAAGTAGATAATTACTTTTCTATTGACCATAGACTACTAGTACTTGATGAGGGAAAACTTCTTTACGACGGACCAATGAGAAGAGATAAATTACCTAAATTTATTAAGCCAATAAAATCCCAAAAAGTTACCACTCTGTTTAAAACTTTAGATCCGGTTCTTTCTGTAGAAAATGTTTCTTTTCAATACGGCAATGGTGAGTTTGGTCTTGAGAACATCAACTTAAAGGTATATCCCGGTGAATTTATATCACTTATGGGTAAAAATGGAGCAGGTAAAACCACATTAGCAAAACACTTTAATGGACTGTATAAACCCAGCAAGGGGAATGTATGGGTGAAGAATATGAATACTAGAGAGCATTCAACAGCTCAATTGTCTAAAAAAGTGGGCTATTTGTTTCAAGATCCTCAAATTCAGCTATTTACGAACTCTGTAGAAGAAGAAGTCTCTTTTGCATTAAGAGTACAAAAGCTACCTAAAGACGAAATAGTAGAAAGAACCAAAAAGATATTAGATGAGATGAATTTAAGCCAATATGCACAAGACCATCCCTATACATTGTCTAAGGGAGATGTGCAAAAATTGGCATTAGCTTCTAGCTTAATTAATGAACCAGAAATCTTAATTATCGATGAACCTACATCTCAAATGAGCTTTGTTGAAAGTTGGAGAATTATGGAGATTATTTCCCGATTGACTCAAAAAGGCGTTGCAGTAATCATGATTTCTCATGATCTAGAATTGGCACTTCATTACTCTAGCAGAATGGTAGTTTTAAAAGAAGGCCATATTGAATTGGATATACGGACTAATGAATGTTTTATATATAAAAAGGAATTGTACGATTTAGGTTTAGATATCTGTGAAGATGGTAAAAAAGGAGAAGAAATGTATGAAACTATTGTTGGGATATAAGGAAGGGACGTCTTTTATTCATAAATTAGATCCACGGATAAAACTTCTTTGGCTAGTAGCCAATCTTCTATTTATCCTGTTCTTTGCAAATACCACATTTCTTATAGTATGCTTTGCCCTTGTTTTACTGATCACCTCCCTTTCGCGAATTAGCCTTAAGGTTTACGTGCCCATGCTTAAGGTTATGGCTGTAATTGGAATACAGTTTATACTCTTAGAGGGTCTTTTAATTCATGAAGGGAGAGTGCTCTTTCAAATAGGACCCTTTCCTTTCTATTTAGGAGGGGTTTTCATAGGGTTAAATGGAATTCTTCGATTGATTTGCTTGGCTTTTTCTTTTCTACAATTTTTAATGTGGACTTCCCCTCAAGAATTGACTCTTCTTACAGTCAAACTAGGACTTCCTCACAAATACGCTATTTTAACAGGAATGACATTGTATTTTCTCCCAGTAATTGAAAAGGATCTTAAAGAAATATATGAAAGTCAACAATCAAGAGGATTAGAATTGAGCACTACTTTTCAAAAGGTTAAGGGATTGTTTCCTGTAATCATGCCACTAATTCTTCGCTCCTTAAAAAGAACAAAGGAAGTAGCCCTTTCTATGGAGCTAAAAGGCTATACTAGGTATTCAACTCGTACTTTTTTAGGTAGCATTTCATTTAAGACGGTGGATTATATAGCATTATATATCATGGTAATGTATTTTGGTTCTTTATTTATCCTTCAAATTCTTTAAGTTTCAGGTTTTAATTTTTTTCGAGTAATGCGATAAACTGTATAAGCTGTGATACCTTTAAAAATACTCGAAAGTGAAATGCTCATCCACACTCCACTTAAACCAAAATACCCTACTAAAAAATAGGCCATAGGAATTCTTAAGCTAGTAAAAAGAATGCTAATGCTAGACGAAATCTTAGGTTTACCTAAACCGGTAAAATAGCCATTAGATGTGTACTCTATAGCGCTAAATACTTGAGAAAAAGCGAGAATCATAAGGTAGGATGAAGTAATTGATATGGTATTGACTTCTCGAATAAATAGTCGAATTATGGGTCTATTGAAAAACAAAAACAATAACGTCATAAAACTAGCGTAAAAGATACTTAATTTACTGGCTGATCTGTATCCTTCTAAAATTCGGTCGTATTTTTTTGCACCATAATTTTGCCCAGTAAAAGCTGCCATAGCACCACTTAATCCACCTGTGACCATATAGGTAACAGACTCTATTTGTAGACCGATTTTTTGAGCGGCAATCGCATCCGAACCAAAGGATGCGATGATTCTAGCGAGCAATATGTTTATTAAAGTGAATAGAACCCTTTGAGAAGCATTTGGCAATCCCAAAACAAGGATTTTCTTTGCCTTATTCGAAACTACACCGTATTTTGGCTCAAATTTAAAGATTCCATTAGAATAAACTAAAAATAAAACAAACATGACTCCATTAGCAACTAATGTGCCAAGAGCTGCGCCGACCACACCAAGTTTCAACCCATAGATAAATAAGGGGTCAAAGATTCCATTTACGATGACGCCGATAACGCTGATTTTTAAGGATAATTGGTTGTTTCCATAACTACTAAGAAGTCGTATAAAAAGGGTATTAAAAAAATTGAAAAATAGTATTATGGCGTGAAGTGCCAGATACTTATAAGCGTAGTCTTCTACTATAGGATTACTGATGTTTAAAAATCCAACTAGTAAATTACCCGCTAATACCAAAATAATACCGTAGAGCAAAGCCAAAACAAGATTGATGGCTAAGCCAGTATTAATGTATTGCCTTACCTTTATTGCGTCTTTTTCACCTAAAGCATGTGAAACCTTTATTCCCGTGCCGATTACGACTAATGCGTTGATGGAATAACCTAGACCAATATAAAAGCTTGCCGAGCCAATACTGGCCACAGCATCGCTACCTAAACCACCTACTAATAGCATGTCATAAAGGTTGTATGTAAATTGCAGTAAAGAACTGCCCATTATAGGTAGCGCTAATTTAGTCAAAACATTTGTAACTTTACCTTCTGTCAAATCGATATATTTCATATATTGTCGTCCTATTCTTTTTCTTTATTTCTACTTTACAAAGATGTTCTATTTTATGTTTATTATTTTACTGAAAGTACCAAAGCGGAAAGTCGAAAGTTGAAACTTTTCTAAGCGTAAGGTGATTCATCTCTTGATTCACATATTTTTTAAAGCCACCGAAGGTGGCTAAATGCTGGTGGCTGAACGCTAATTACTGTCTTTAAATATGCATCCTCTTGTCCAATTCAATTTTAATATTTTCCCCTTCAAAGATAAGGATTGCAGACAAAAATATAATGCTTATTGCAACGCAAATAATAGAGGGGTAATACACAGTAATCCAATCAAATAACACAAATACAATTGGTATGATTCCAAATAATCCATCTAAGAGCAAATATACGATATAGTCTCTAACACTCAAACGCATGATTTTAGCTGTAATATACATGACAAACATGGCAGCAACATAGCTGATAGGGAGGACATAATCTAAGGACCATCCTCTCCAACCAATTCTCCAATCCCAAAGTATAGAGAGTATCGACAATAAGGATACTTGCCACATAATAGTCTTGGCGATATTATGTCTTTTTCGTATAACTACGATTAAGCTTAGCCACATGGTTACAAGAGCAAGCAAAACAAATAAGGGTGAGTTAATATTACTTGGGAAAATCTCCTTTAATGCAAAACTAACCACTAATGCAGCAATAGATATAAATGCGGTAATACGAAGTGCTAAATGACTTTGGAAAATCAGTGGAACCGTTGGAAACAGCGTTTCTTCTTCGTCATGGGTATCTGGCAGCGAATTTTCACAAAGTGTGCACTGTAGTTTGTCTCCGCGAATATAAACTTTGCAATGGGAGCAATATTTCATAAAAAACTTCCTTTCAAGAATTTACATATTAGATGAAATTTCGATTTGAATACCCTTATTAGAAAGATGTTCGAAAAATCTCCTTTGGATTTCCGTATCTTTAAAGGGAGATGTAAAACTTATGACCAATCGATCCCCATAAGAGCACATGCAGATTTGAGGTCTTCTAGCGCTTGTGCAAACAGTAAATTGACGAATATAAGGCTCAAATTCTTCTGGCATTTGAACTTTTCCAATATTAGAAATGGCCCCAGTAATTCCTCTATCTACCAATTTATTGGCCATGCGAATAGAGTAGTCTTTTATAGGCAGTGGAATGATCCTCATAAATGGATTCTTTTCTAGAGAAATGAGGCGATTAATCTTGTAGTTGATCTTGTCTACAGTCAAATCTTTTTGAAAAGATTCTGTAATGCTTTCGATGATATCTTTTAGCTCTGTTTCTTCTTTTCTAAATTGGTAACTCACATTCATCGTACTAAAGAAGTTTCTTGCAGTGTCTGATTCAAAGAATTGTCTTAAATTTATAGGTACAGATAAAACAATAGGTCGTCTTCGTTCAATAGCATTCATCTCTTTATAAATGGAATAGATGAATAAAGCGGCAAGATAAATTGTTAAAGAGGTATTGTTCTTTTTTGCTTCGCCTAATACAGCTTTTACAGACATAGTTCCCTCAATTAATTTCATTCTATTTTCTTCTGTTCTTTTTCCGCGAATTCGGTGAGCTTTTATTCTTTTATTATGGTCTATTACATTTCGTGTAAACCCATTGTCGCCTATAAAGTGTTTGTTAAAACTATCATCCATTTTCTTCTTAATAGAAGCATTGTAGTCTAAAGCTGGCTTATAATTCTTAAATTGCTCCTCATAGCGGTAAACTAAATAGTGGTATACTAAGGTCTGTAAAAAGAGCAGAGCGCCTTTTCCATCAGAAAGAGCATGAAAGATTTCAAGGCTAATTCGCTTATGATAATAAAATACGCGAAACAAGAGGTTTTTCGTATTTTTATTATAGATTGGCGCACATATAGAAAGAGATTCTTCTGACACTTCAGGAATCAAATCGCTGGATTCAAAATAATACCAAAATACTCCTCTTCTTAAAATAGATTTAAAAAAAGGAAAACTTTCAATGGTTTTGTTTAATGCTTTCTGTAATATGTTAGGGTCAATCATTTCATAAAGTTCACAGGATAAACGAAATACTTTAGTATCTAGCTCATTTGCAGTAGCAGGAAAATATTTGGATGCATTATCTAATTTGGTCCATTCCACGCTTTTGCTCTGTTTCAATTTCATTTCTCCCTTCTAATTCTTCTCTTTTAAAAATAAGTTAATAATTTTATAGGTTTTTTTTAAGTACTTTGACTTCCAGGGCAAGGAAAAAAAACCATGTAAAGCACCCTTCATGCGATATATTTTTACACTATTTCCAAAATCCATCAACCTTGCACCATAAGATTCTCCTTCGTCTCTCAGTGGGTCATACTCTGCTGTGATGATCAAAGTCTTTGGCTGATTTTTTAAATCCTGAGCCATCAAAGGAGCTACATAAGGATTTTTTCTTTTATTCTTGTCAGGAACATACAAATCCATGTAATCCTCTAGACGCTTCGATGTCATAATATAATTTTCCCCATTTTCAACAATAGAAGGAAAGGGGGCTTTTTCACTATGGTCATAGTAGGTAGAGGGATATATTAAAATCTGTTTATTAATCTTAAATTCACCACGATCTCTCGCCATAAGAGAAACAACTGCAGCAAGATTCGCTCCTGCACTATCACCGATCAGAGTAATATCCTCCGTTTTACAATGAAAGAGATGAGGATTCTCATAGAGTGCTCTAGTTGCTTCGTAACAGTCTTCTAGTCCAATAGGAAAGGGATGTTCAGGTGCTAAACTGTAATCCACAGCAACCACAGTGTGTTTAGTCTGTTTTGCCATATAAGCACATACATTAGTGTAAGAATCAATATTTCCAGTCACCCATCCACCACCATGAAAGAAGATTAACACTTTATAGTGTTCCTGTTTTCTTGGTTTAAAAACACGAACAGGAATCTCTCTGCCATCTATAAAAATTTTATAGTCTAGTAAATTGTATAGAGGTTTAAGGGGCTTAATATAAGGATTAAAAATATTGAGTGCTTTTCGGTGGAATTTATATATTTTCTTGATGCTTATAGAAGAAAAGGTAAGAAACTCTAGCGCTTTCCTTTTTATGGGGTTCATAATAGCACCTCTCTTTCTCTATAGGGTGGCTGTTATTGTAAAATTTAATTTGATTCACGCATTAATTATAGTATGATTAGATTATATACTGTTCATAGAAAACTTGCACGGATTAATAATTTGCGGTAACCAACGAACTAAGCGAAAGCTAAGTTTTGGCTGTAGATATATAATGTAGCAGACAAATAGCTTGTCGTTTTGGATGTGGAATCATATATCTACGCAAATGAAAGCGTAGCTTTTATTTCGTGAGTGGCGCGACTTCAGAAAGTTGCAAAGCGAGTTTCTGAAGTGAACATTTCAACCCCCAAAAAAGGTAGGCGTCTAAATGGATTCTCTGATTAAAAAACAATTAAAACAGATCGAAAAGCAAGAAAATAAATTTTTAAGTAAAGAAAAAAACACCTTTATACAATCTAAGATAAACCCTATTAGGCAAAAAATTGAAGGGAAGATTCCAGAAGGTTTAAAGACAACTCTTGATGCTGCTTTTATGAAAGGGTTTCAATTAGTCTTTGTGAAGGGAAATGACTACATCGAAAAGACCTATAAAAAAGATCAGATGCAATTAGAACACGAGTTAAATAATTATGCAGTAGAGAAAAGTCTCAGCAAGAAATATATTAAAAAGCTGGATAAAGAAGCCAATAGCTCTAAAAGAATTAATTCTACCTTATCTGTATTAGAGGGGGGCGTACTAGGTGTCTTAGGTATTGGTTTACCAGATATTCCGTTGTTTATATCCGTGATTATGAGAACCATTTATCAAGTATCTCTTAGCTATGGATATGATTATGAGAAAGATGAAGAAAAGCAGTATGTTTTACTTCTAATATGTGGAGCCATCACTTATGGAGAAGAGCAAAAAGAATATAATGAGCAGATTAATGTCTTAGGTGAAAAGATTGATCAAAAAACTTCTTTAGGGGATGATCTGAAAGAATATATAAAGACAACTTCGGATTTACTATCAAATTCCCTATTAACTGCGAAATTTATACAAGGGATTCCAATTGTGGGAGTCGTAGGAGGGGCAATCAATTATAGTATGGTCAGCAAAATAGGAAAATACGCATCAATTAAGTACAAGAAAAGGTATTTATTGAGTAAAATTAAACCTTAAGATTTATAAAAAATTAATTTCATATGGATGTTTGAATGAATATGTGATATATTCTTATTTATGATGATAAGAAGTAGGATGTATGAAATCAGATGCTAGATAAAAATGACTTGATGAAATTAGAAATATGAGACTAATATCTAACATCTATATGGGGATATGGCGCAGTTGGGAGCGCGCTTGAATGGCATTCAAGAGGCCAGGGGTTCGAATCCCCTTATCTCCACCATATTAAGAGTTTTTTTGAATAAAATGACCCCTTGATTTCAAGGGGTTTTGTCATGTACTAGAATAGTTTTCCTTCTAATAAAATTCTTATTCTAATATAGATGATCAAACGTAACTGCTACCGTTTGTGGTTTAAGAGGTTTTACTTAGAACTTACAACATAGAGCTTAGAACGAATGCGCCGCAGGCGCATTGTCTAACTTATTTCTTTTTCTGCCAATCTTTTCTTGAGAGCTTCTTCTAGTGCGGACACTAATTGGTCGGCACAAGATGTATTGTTTCTACATACAATTCCTCTAAGCTTTTTAATTACTTCCTCTACAGGCATTCCTTCAACAAGTCTACTAATAGCTTGGAGATTTCCTGAACAGCCATTAGTGAAATGAACATTCTTTACTAAACCGTCCTTAATATCAAAATTAATTTCACTAGAACATACTCCATTAGTATGATATGTAATCATTTAAAACACCCTTTCATATTAAATTCTGTCTTTTGAATTGTATCATCTATATATAATTATAATCAATAGGACATTGTATTACTCAAAACATAAATAGTTGAGAGGAGTTATTAAATAATAGAATAAAAAATAATAAAAATACAATTGATATATGTACATACTTATGGTAGACTTACAGCAAGAGAATGTAATATCGTTTACATAAGCAGAGTAGGAAATAGCGCGTTAAGTGCCGTTTGAATGGGAAGTTGTCGACGGACGAAAAATCATCACGATTTGCGGTACTATTTCTGCATCCACTGCCACAGAAGAGTTCTCTTCTCTAATGTGGTACATGCCATATAAGAGAGGAGGTGCTCATATGAAGGATACGAGGAAACTAGTTTTCTTAGCTTTATTCATTGCGCTACAAATTGTACTAACTAGGTTTTTGTCTATACAAACACCTATCGTAAGAATTGGATTCTCCTTCTTACCTTTAGCAATATCATCTATGATGTTTGGTCCTTTGTTAGGAGGCGTTGCTGCAGCAGTAGCAGATATTATTGGAATGATGCTTTTTCCATCAGGTGGGGCGTATTTTCCAGGTTTTACACTAACTGCTTTTTTAACAGGTGCAGCTTATGGTTTGTTTCTTTATAATAAACCAAAGACATTTATCAGAATCACTCTTGCAGTAGTATTTGTTTCTTTATTCATTAATTTAGGACTAGATACTCTATGGATAAAGATGATAACAGGAAATGCATACTTAGCTATTTTACCAACCCGAGTTATAAAATCATTAATCATGATTCCAATTCAAGTTTCATTAATCCAAATCATGTGGCGCTACGTAGTGAGCCGTTTGAATATTATGAAAACAGCAACAATATAACTAAAATATGAGGAGCTTTGCTTTTGCAAGGCTCTTTTTATATAATTGGAAAGTCCTACTTTTGACATTGTCTCCTGCCCAGTCATCCTGAGTGTAAGCGAAGGATCTTGACCCAAGAGGAATGCCCTAATGCTAGTGACTAATGCGCCACAGGCGCTCTCTTATAGTGCACCCAGCGTGAGTGCACTATAACTGAATAGCTATTTTGAAAAATAGATGATTTATAAATAGTATGAGCAAATTAATTATTTTGGGTTTTTCTATTACATTATAAGGAAATCATCTGAGATGAATGGTTTAAAGAAGTATAGACAGTATTTAAGTTTATGCTGCTTTTTTGCAGTGTAAATTATAAATAGTATGTAGTTTTCTATAATTAATTGGACGCATATGAAAAAATGAAATATGTCCCCTCTATGTATTGTTTTCTTTAATATACTTAGTAAATATAAAAATACAGAGTCATTACAATAAGGCATGGAATAATAAAAAACAGAAATTTCAATCCTATGTTTCCACGATGATCTCGTACTTTGTTTTGTTCATCCTCATTAAATCCGACATATTCCCAGCCACCGCCACCTGCCCCGATCCCTTGGGCTAAAACTAAAGCGCACATAAAAAGGAAGACATTTCCTCTCTTAATGATTTCGTGATTCTCTAAAATAAGGCTCAGTATAAAAATAATGAATTGTGCGAAAGTTCCTAGTAGTATTGCTTTCACAACGGATACCACCTTTCGATGAAACCTAATAATTTAAATGTTTTTCAACACTATTTAGTGTTTATCGAGATTATACGTCATTATCTTGCCATCAATATCTGCTGATGCTTATATATAATTATAACAGAATTTATAAAAAATATTATATTTTAATCTGTTTATTATTTATTTAGGTAGGATTAAAAAGGATTATCCCCAGTTAATTCAAATCCATACTGATGCGACTGTTATTAACCAAAAATTCATGATAGATGTATTGATTTAGCAAATTTCTTACTAATTTTTTCCTCATATAAAAGCTTTGTGATATAATTATATGAAAAATTTATAAGCGGGTAGGAGCATTGTAATACCTAATAATGTTCTTTTATATTGCTAGTAAAATACAGAACACAATATCATATTAGCTAGGAAGTACAAAGAATGAAGATGAAAAGGAGTAAATAAATGGATTATTCACAAAAGAGTCTTGTTATTCATGAAGAACATAGGGGGAAAATTGAACTTGTATCGAAAGTTTCTGTTAAAAATAGAGAAGATTTAAGCATCGCTTATACTCCTGGAGTCGCAGAACCTTGCCGAAAGATACATGAGAATAAAGAGAGTGCTTATACTTATACATCAAAAGGAAACTTAGTAGCCGTTGTTAGTGATGGCAGTGCTGTTTTGGGTCTTGGAAATATAGGACCAGAAGCGGCTATGCCAGTTATGGAAGGAAAGTCCATTCTTTTTAAAGAATTTGCCAATGTAGATGCTTTTCCAATATGTCTAAATACTCAAAATGTAGATGAAATCATTCAGGCTATAAAATGGATTGCTCCAACTTTTGGCGGTATTAATCTTGAAGACATTAGTGCACCAAGATGCTTTGAAATAGAAGATAGATTAAAAGAAGAATTAGATATACCTGTTTTTCATGATGATCAACACGGTACGGCTATTGTAGTAACTGCAGGTATCATTAATGCTCTAAAAATCATTCGGAAAAGGTTAGAAGACATTAAAGTAGTAGTAAATGGTGCGGGAGCAGCAGGTGTGGCTATCGTTAAAATGCTTCTCAATTTAGGTGTAAAAGATATTATCTTGTGTGATAGTAAAGGAACCATATTTGAAGGATCATCAGATGTAAAATATAAAGTTGAAATTGCAAAAGTAACGAATAAAAAATTATTAAAGGGTTCATTAAAGGATGCATTGGTGGGAGCGGATGTGTTTATAGGTGTTTCCATAGCCAATATTGTAACGGAAGAGATGGTTCAATCTATGAAAAAAGACGCTATTATTTTTGGATTGGCTAATCCTACTCCTGAGATAATGCCTGATTTAGCCTTAAAAGCTGGAGCAAAAATAGTTGGTTCAGGACGATCTGATTTTGCAAATCAAGTAAATAATGTACTGGCTTTCCCTGGTATTTTTAGAGGTGCTTTTGATGTAAGGGCTAAAGAGATTAATGAGGAAATGAAATTGGCTGCGGCTTATGCTATAGCTGATTTAATTAGCGAAGAAGAGTTGCGAGAGGACTATGTAATACCAGATGCTTTTGATAAAAGGGTAGTAGATAAAATCGCCTCAGCGGTAAAAGAAGCTGCTGTTGCAACTGGAGTAAATAGAATATAAAGTGAAATAAGTATCCATAAAAGGGCGCAATAGGCGCTTTTTATTTTTTTGTAAAAAAGAGTTGACATTGATGGGAAATCTCTCTATAATAGGACAAGTCGCCACAAAAATCGACAAAATATCTCAAAGAAAAAGAGATTGTTGATTTTATAAGAAAAATAAAAAAGTGGTTGACAAAAGAAATAAAAAGAAGTATGATATAAAAGTTGTCTTTTGAGACAAGCAAAAGAAGAAAAGGACTTATAATTCTAAATTGTAAATTCTGAATTTAAAATTGCCGGAAAGGCAAGCCGTAGCTTATAGCCAATCAAACTTCGCCTTGAGGCTCGTTTTCTTGGATAAGCCTGGCATAGGTAATACTAATTACTTACCGCGTCACTGCGTTCCTTGTAAGCAAAGTATTACTCTAAAGGTATTTGAAAATAGAATAGTGCACACAAACCCAAGCAAATTAGTTGCGAGTCTTTAGGACAAGCAACATTAAAGTAATAAAATGTAACAAGCCAGCAATTTATTTAGAGAGTTTGATCCTGGCTCAGGACGAACGCTGGCGGCGTGCTTAACACATGCAAGTCGAGCGAGATT